>NZ_JBUXET010000001.1:0-78444 GCF_055193735.1 Rhodococcus sp. K11/5 | reverse complement strand
TGCGAGCTGTTTACCTTCACAGGGCTAGCGACACTAGCTTAGCTAGCACAGCAGGTCAGGCACCTAGTGGCGGTCGAAAATCCACCGGTTCTTGGAGAGAGCCCCTCATGTTCCCCACCTTCGTCCTGGGTCTGACTTCGTAACGTCGCCGGAAGCCTGATCGGCGTTCGCACCTAGACCAGGAGCAGAACCGAAATGTCCTAGCGACGCGTACGCGTCGTATTCGGGTCTGTATCGAGGCTCGTCCGCCATAACGGAGTCCCAAAGACCCTCGTCGGGTGGCGTTGCTCCGTCGTCCACGATGACGGACGCCCGCAAGAGTGGTGGCGCCGGGGTGCGCTGCGCTTCCCGTTCGGCCAGCCATTCTCGCCAGACAATGCGTTCGGCCCGATGTCGAACAATGCGGGTGCGAACCGCAGCGACGAGGCCGTGGCGCTGAGCGATGTCGTCAAGGTCTGTGTCGCCGACTCGGACGTATCCACCAACGACGGTGAGGAGTCCAACGGTGCGCAAGTCGCGGATGGTTTCGTAGCCGCTCGATCGCCCGATCCGCACTGCCTGAATCAGTTCATCGACGGTCATGGGACTACCGGCTACCGCCACCGTTTCGTAGAGGACGCGGTGGCGTTGGCCGATGACGCTCCACGCCGGATGGATGGTCTCAATGATCGCCGCCCGATTTCCCGGCCCTGAGCTGGCTTGTGCCGGCTTATCTCCGCTTGGTGGTACCAGTGCATACCGGTCGGCGTTCTGTCCTACCCCGCGAGCGATGAGCAAGACCGGCGATCCGGGGGTGTCCCTAAGCCGCTCAAGAGCAGACCACACCGTCGTCTCAGGGAGAAGCCCGGCAGCGGTCGACAAGGACCGCCCACCCAACGCCACTACCGGGACGCCCTCAACTAGTTCGCCTCCGGATGCTGCACCCCAGACCAGAGCATGCAGGACTGCGTGGGTGGACCAGCGATCGCGTCGTGAAGCGTATTCACGAGTGACCCACTCCTGAGCTCTAGCAAGCCAGGCAGTGAAGGCCGGGTCAGAAGTGCCCCCTGTGTGCTTTAACTTGTGCCCGGTATCCCGGACTGGTTCAGGAAGCGACGATGCGGCCCACTCAAGCGCGCGGCTTGCGTCTTTCCGGACTGCACCGAGGACGTTTGCGTAGTGGGCGTACGCGTCGCGCATACCAGCCCAATCGTCCGTGTTCAGTCGGTCGGTGATGTCGTCGGCAGTAGCGCCGGCCAGTACCGCGTGCGTGATGACCGACTGGCGAGCTTCGGAGCGGGACTGCCACCGTGTGCGATCGAGTCGGCCGGTGGCCGCGAAGGTCGTGACGGACGCCGGTGGGGGAGTAGATCGGCAAAAGCGGCTGTGCAGCCGGGCGGTACGGCCGGTTCCGACGATCCGCTCAGCGGCGACAGCCGCGCGAATCTCGTCACCGACGGTGCGAACCGCACCGGATGTACGCGAACGTGCGTGGGAAAGTCCGCCGAGCAGCGCGGACAGGCGCGTCACCACGGCTGGCTCGGACCCGACGGTCACGGCGTCGACAGCAGCAGCAAGGTCGCCGTCGAGCACCCGATGGCCACCCTCACGGCACGCGGACCCTGGAACCGTGATGCACCCGGTCGCGGCGTTAGTCATCGGCACGATGTCCAATGTCGGCAGGCGAGCGGCCAACTGGTCCAGCAGTGGCCGCAGTTCGGAGATGCCGACGGTGACGCCGGGGGCCAGCGGGATCAGGACATGGCGGCCGCCGCTTGTAGAAACGTCGACGACTGCGCGGCCGCCGGTCTCCGCCAGCCAACCGAGGACTCGGTTCACATCCGCTTGGACAGCAGCTGCTCCGTACGTCTTGGCGTCGAAGTCCAGTGCAATCACGCGTGCACGGCCGTGAGCGAACAGAGGTACAGCGGCAGGTACGAACGGCCGTCTCGTCGTCAGTGGGCGAGACGAGGTGAAGCCGCGCGCCGTCGCGTCGTACAGACGCATGGATCGGCGCGCCGCCAACATGGGTGCGAGACGGCGCCACAGGGAGTCTGGTGTCGACGCCAGTGACGCGACACGATGATTGATGCTTGAAGCTGAGTCAGGGCAGCATGTACCCTGAGACCTGTCCGCCAAGACAGTCCCTTCGGGGATTTGCAGCACTTAGGTTCGAGTTCCCGCTCGATCCTTATGACGTTGAAGCCCTCGGCCGCCTTGCCGGGGGCTTCGTCATTTCAGTGCTCTGTATGAAGTTCGGCGGAGATTCCCTCCGAACCGTGCGTTGTCTGCTTGCTCACCCAGTCATGGGCAGCTCCCGGTTCTGCTCATCGAACCCGCTACCTGCAGTGAGCTCCTCGACTGTGCTGCCGGCGGCCCGAGCGGTGAGCTCAGCGAGGAGCGCACCCAGCGTGATGCCTCTCTCTGCCGCGATCGCGGTGAGCTGCTGTTTGACCTGGGGATGCACTTTGGTGTTCATCTGCACCGGTCGATAAGGCAGCTGCGGGCGCCCTATGGGGCGAGTTCTCGGTGGCCTTGGCACGGCAGAAATGTTGCCTCGAGACCCTGCCGGACGTGCCACGACACGCCGACACCTCGAGAGATTTTCGGATAGCCGTGTCGCGTCACTGTGCATCGCGTGTTGCGGTTTACCGGTCATAGAGCACGCACGAGTCAGCGCCTGGGCGCCCGGCGCGGCGACACGCCAGCCACTTACTGAACCTGCATCAGGGTGCGTTGTACCCTGAGACAAGACCGACACAGTCTGTCCCTTCGAGTAGTGAGCAGCACCAGAGACGAAGTTGGCCCTTCGTCTTTGACACCGAGCCCCTCGACCCGCGGGTCGGGGGTTTTGGTGGTTTCTGGGCTTGCTCTTATGTACCCGCACGCGGATAGACGCACGGAGTTTAGAGCTGAACTAGCCCGTCAAAGGCAGTACCTCCTGGCTGAGTGGTCCCCGTAATTTGTCGGGCCGGCCGACATGGAGACTGAGAATGTCGGAAACGTAAGCCGTCGTCTCCCTGTATCCGTGCTGTGCTGCCGCCGCGGTCAGCGCCGCGTAGACCTCCGTCGGGACTGATCCAAGACGTGTAGTCGGACCAAGATGGGGACGTCCCATGAGGTGTACCTCCTTGTCGGGTTCGGTGCAAACAACCACGGACGGCAAGCTGATACTGCCCTGCGACCGGTTCCGCGTGGGGGATGACACGCCGTAATCGCGACCCAAAATAACTGGCACCGCACTGAGGGACACTGTCTCCATGGATCAAGTTGGACCGCCGCTCGCTCACCTCCCGCATCCGAAATTCCGGCTTCCCATCGCAGGAGATCTACTCAGCGTCGACTCATCCAAGCCTGTGCAGCGAGAAATGAAGATGGCCGATGAGCTCGGGGGCATCTACGAGCGAAAGATCTTCGGACATCGACTCGTGGTGGTTTCCGATCCAATTCTGGTCAACCAGGTCAACGACGAGAAGGTGTGGACTAAGTTTCTCGGCCTTCCGCATCGCAAGTTACGCGGCATCGCGGGCGACGGTCTGTTCACGGCGTTCAACTCCGAACCCAACTGGCAACTGGGGCATTCGATACTCGGCCCAGCCTTCAACAAGACCGCGATGCGCCGCTATCACGGATCGATGCAACGATCCATCGACGGACTGCTGGCAACCTGGGACGGCCTTTCTGCTCCCGAATCAGTTGAGGCCTACGAAGAGTGCTCGAAACTGGCGTTCGATGTGATTGGGCGTTGCGCACTCTCACATGATTTCGGAACGTTCGACGGTGACGTGCCATTCGCCGATGCGATTGCTCGGTCGCTTCGCTACGTCAATCGATCGTCGAACGATGTACCCGTAGTCCGAGCCGTCACGGGTCGATCCGCCGCCCGGCAACACGACAAGGATCTGGCGTTGATCCGAGATACTGTCGACTTACTCGTCGAGAACCGGATGCCTACTCGTCGTTCCGGCGCCAACGCTGACTCGGACCTGCTGCAGCACATGTTCGAAACGTTGGACCCCACGACGGGGAACGGTCTCAGTGTCGACAACATCAAGAACCAAATCATCACGTTCCTCGTTGCAGGGAACGAGACGACTGCGTCGACCATGGCGTTCGCACTGCACTTCTTGAGTCGTGACCCAAATCTGCAGCAGGCTTTGCGCGACGAGGTGGAAGCCGTCGCTCCGGGTGGCGGCGCGGTCGACTTTGACGACGTACCGAAACTCCGTCGCGTTCGCCGAGTGGTCGACGAGACATTGCGTCTGTGGCCGGCCGCACCCGGTTACTTCCGCAAGGCGCGTGAACGCGGCCCGGCCGAACTGGGCGGCTACAAGATTCCCGAAGGGTGGGTCTTTGTTCTTCTTCCACAGGTACATAGATCTGCATCCTGGGGAGCAGACGCCCGAAGCTTCGACCCCGATCGGTTCATTGCCGGCAGAACGGACCATGCCCCCGACCGTGTCTACAAGCCGTGGGGGACAGGGTTGAGAGCGTGTATCGGTCGCCAGTTCGCACTCCACGAGGCGGTGTTGGCCCTTGCGTCCATCGTCCGGCGGTACGACGTAGCACCTGATGGCAACTATGAGCTGGACGTACGGGAGGCCATCACGTTACGACCTCACGGTGCTCGATTGCGGCTATCACGCCGCGTTTAGATGTAACGTCTGGTCTCGCCTAGTCGGGGGAGTAAGCGCATGGATGTTCTGAACAGTTGGCACTTGATCGAGACTCTGACACCGGGAGTGATGACGGTCGTCAGTTCAGGCGGGAGAACCCGGAACTGGACGAAGGTCGACCGGTTGTCACCCGGGCCGGACATCGACGTGCCCACGCTCGTCGCACAGGCCTGCCAGTCTCGACAGGTTCAAGAGCATCAGGTCGCGAGCCGCCGTGGCACATTTCTAATCCGCGTGGTTCCTGTGTTGGGGCCTTCCGGCGAGGCACATGGAGCTCAACTGTGGTTGGGCGAGTCCGGCATCGTTCCTGACCCCCCTCGTATCGTTTCGGGAATCTCGTGGTTGCTGCAACGCACAGTGATTGCCCAGTCGCTCGAGGCCGCCTTGATGTCCGGTGTAAACCCCGCCGACCACGTTCCTGAACGCACGCCCGCCGAGTACTACGCCAAAGCCGTCAAGTTCGATGATTCGGAGTCGCTGTTCGCCGCGGCGTTGAACCCAGAGCACGGCAAGAGCTGGGAAGGCCCGATGTCCGTCCTGCACGCTGACGGGCACATCATGCGTTGGCACTGTTGGGGCAAGGGGCGCACCGACCCCGGTAACGTCGGCCTGCGACTGCTGTGGCACGACGTCACCGACACGACTGCACCAGACAAACCGACGCTGCTCGAACTGGGCCTACCCAGCGCTTTAGAGAGCGCGGGCACCCGGATGGCGGTATTCGATGCACACACCGGAATTCTGACGATGTGGCTGACGGATGCACCGGAGTGGGTCCGATGGAGGGACGTCGCCAGCGGCCGCGATGTTGTCCATGAGGAAGATCGATCGGTCTTGACCGATACCCTCGACCAGTGGTCACGATCTACCCCTCGACCCGTCGTCGCGGTCATTCGCATCAGGGCCAAGGACGGCGCTGATTGGCGGTGGCAACGCACGGAAGTGGAACTCAGGCCTTACCCGGAACAGTTGAGCGAGCGTCTGGTCCTGGCTGTGCTACCCGCGTCCGCGCCGACATCACACGATGGTCCGGCAAGGATTCCAGTCCGTCGACAGTCGTGATACTTTCGCCAAGGCACTCCACCTTCTAGGTCGAGATTCCTGTTGGCCGAACGGCCTTCAGACGCAGCCCATCCACCACGGGTGCTTGTTCGCTTCCGTGACGTCGATACTGCGTCTGGAGTTTGTCCATGTTGTTCCCACTGCCACAGCAGCGTCAGGCCGACTCGCCTCGCGGACGGCTACGCACCCGTTCGTACGCCGCGATCACGCGTGGAACGGGATACCGCAACACCTCCGCAACCTTCGACGCGGTCGAGTCGCTCAGTCGGCTCTGGCCCCGCTCCAGCGCTCCGATGTACTGGGGGCTGACACCCACCTCTTTAGCCAGCGCACCTTGGGTCAGCCCGCGAGACGTGCGCAGGTCGCCTAAGTACTCCTCTTCTTCGGCTACGAAGACGAAGTCGCTGATCGGCCGCCCCAATTCCTCCGCGCAGCGAGCCAACGAGTCGATCCGAGGATGCGACTGTCCCCGCTCCCATTGCGAGTACGTCGAAGATGCGACACCCACCAAACGGGCCACTTCAGCTCCGCTGAGCCCTACTGCAAGGCGACGTGCCCGGAGTTGTTCTGGCGCGAAGCCTCGCAGTCGCCGCCTCAACGAAGGAACCCCACAAGTGGACACGATGCCACTTGCGTCGACGCTGTAGCACATAAAGGATGTTTAGATGCTACGGTTAAACCGGTTGTTTAGAACGTCGATGCAGAAAGATGCCTGAAGGGGGGCCTACCAAACGCTTAAAGAGTCCCTGAACGCGCAAGCTGATTGCCGTCCGCGTAGCGCGTCCAGGGACCAATCCACACACCAGAAAAGGGCGTGGTAGCTCCAGGCTACCGGCGGCGACCGTTCCCAAGGCGACTTGCGAGCGTGTCAACGAGCGCTCTACCGAACGAGAAACGCCCGTCCCGAGGTCCTGTCGAGCACCGATTCACACGGTCAACATGCAGCTGTTGTCGAGATCAAGCATGGGCACCGATTGCCGAGCATTGCTTGCTCTTCACTCGTGCGACGCCACCTGTCTCGATCTGCGCGTCTACAGCGCATTGCGCCACGTCGTTCGTCCCTCAGTGGCCGCACCTACTGAGGGACGAACGGTCGACTGTTGCCTGTCTCGGCGAGGCCGGTTTACCCAAGAGTTTCGTGAAAGGTCCAGAATGTTGAACAGTGACAACAGTTTCGGGCGTCACCGCCGTCGTAGAACAGCAACGCGTTCCACCGTGGTCGCTGCATCTGCGGTCGCGGTGGCGGTCGCTTTCGCAGGTCCCGCCGCCGCCGACGAGGTCCAACCCGGACTGACGACCACGACCCCGCAGCAGCCGGGTCTGTCCACCACCGCACCCGCACCCACTCAGCAGCGCGAGTTCCTGCCCGGATACACCCCGTCCCCGCAGGTACAGCAGTCGCAGTGGCGCAGTTACGACGACTACCAGTCCGGCCGCCAGCAGTCTTCCACCGTCCCGGCCGTCTACTACTCGGCGCCTCCCGCGCAGCCGGCCCCACAGGTCGGGCCGCCCGCGCCGCTCGCGCCGCCTCCTGTGCCCACTGTCGAACGTAAGGTCATCGCACCCATCGACATTCCGGAGGGCTACATCGGCGTCGGCGGCGAGATCGTGCCGTACGACCGGAATGTCGTGGACCCGAACCTGGTGGAACAGTTCAACAACACCAGTCAGGCCTTGCAGGCAGACGGCGGAAACTTCCTCGTCGAGGCCGGATTCGCCGACGCACCCCGAGCCGACCGCATCTCCGCGGGAGTCGCCACCGGCATCGTCGCCGGCGGCACCGCAGGGTTCCTGGCTTCGCTCGTTCCCGCGGCCGTCATCACCGCCACCGGAGCAGGACTCGGTGGAGCGCTCGGTGTTGCCGCAACCACGGGCAGCGGGGCGATCGTGTGGGGCGGACCCGTCGGGTGGGTGTTCATCCCCGGTGCAGCCGCACTGGCCGGTGGGGCTGCGGGAGCTGCACTGTCCGCGCCGATCGTCCTCGGTCTGACCGTCACCGGCGCCGCACTCGGCGGCCTGCTCGGCGCCACGGTCACCGGTGGAGAGCAGCAGATCATCACCGAACCCGCCCCTGTCCCCGCACCCGCACCCGCTCCCGCCGCGGCCGCGCCGGTGTGGACACCGCCGCAGGACGTCCAGCAGGTGATCGACACGGCCCCGGCCTACGTCGAGCAGGCCCGCCAGGCCGTCACCGACGTGCCCGGCGGCGCCGACGTCCTCGGCGCGGTCGACGCCGTGTACGCCGACAACGCCCGGGCGCTCGAGCAGGGCGCGGCAGCTCTGAACAGCGCTGTCGCGTCGTTCCGTCCGGCCTGATCGTCGGGTGCGGCCGGACCCCATGCGGGGTCCGGCCGTATCCGAAGGTTCGGCCGACCACCTCGCCAGAGACACACCACGACCACTCATCGAGACCGACACCGAGGAAGGAGACGCGGAGATGCCCACCTCGAACCGAGCAGACGACGAGTGGTTCGCCCCGTTGTCCGCCCACCCCACCACCGAATCCGATCGTGCAGAAACGATTACGGTGGTCGACCACTCCGACGGCTACACCGGACACGTCGCGGTGATGACCCCACCGGACCAGCGGACCGACGACCATCTCGCGCCGTGGCAGGCGGTCCTCGCCGACCTCCCCACCGCGACAACACCGGTGAACGCCCCCGCGGCGCATCCCATTTCCGCGGCCGAGGCCGGGTGGGTACGCCGCCACCGGTCGTCCCTGGCGGTCGCGGCGTCCGTCGCCGCACTCTTGGCGGTCGCCGGCGGCGCTGTATGGGCCGTCCTACCCTCCGTGACCGACGACGCGCCGACCCCCTCGCTGGCGCAGGAGCTCGTCGCGACCACGGAAGCCGTGACCACGACCTCCGCCGCACCGTCACCGACCACACCGGCTGTCCTGCCGTTCGAGCAGTGGTGCGCCCAGCAGCCCGGCGGCGAGGTCGCCTCCGCGGACTCCGCCGATCCGGACCTCGCGGTCATCGCCCGCATCGAGGATGCCTACTACCGCAGCCGCGACGTCGGAGCGGCGAGCGCGCAGCTCGCCGACGGTATCGACCTCGACCCCGCTGCGTTCGCGGGCGCCGTCGCCGCCATCCCCGTCGGCACCGAGCACTGCGTCCTCGCCGACGAGAGGGCGCCGTCGCAGTTCCGGGTGACGGTGATCGAACGTCGCCCCGGTGGCGGGCAGAAGCGGTTCGTCAGCTCCATGACCACCGCACCGGCCGCCACCGGAGACACTGCCGTCATCGCCGCCATCGGCCCTGCGTCGTGACCGGCGCATACGGGACAAGCCCGTCCTACCTGGACTGGCTGCCCACCGCCGCGGCCACCGACACTGCCGACGCGGAGCCCGTCGCAGCGGCCGATCCGGCACAAAGGGTCGTCGTCGAGGACGGTCCGACCGCGCCGGCCCCGATCATCGTCGTCGCCGGGGCCCACGGCGGATCCGGAACGAGCGTGGTGGCGCTACTGCTGGCGATGGTCTCCGACGACACCGTCGTCGTCCTCGACGGAACGCCCGTCGGCGGGGACATCAGCCGCCGCACGCCCGCCCCCGTCGCGCAGACGGCCGCCGTGTGGAGCGTCTGGCTCACCGGTGACCGCGCACTGCCCACTTCCACCGGGTGGACCGTTCTGGGTCGGGACCGCCGCGACGACGCATCGCCCTCGCACCTCGCGTCAGCGGTGACCGCCGCCGCCACCGCCGTCGGTGGCCACGGGCTCGTGGTCGTCGACGCCGGAGCCTGCATCGGGTCTACGTGGTTCGACGCCGCCGCCGACCTGGCCGATCACATCGTCGTCACCATCGACGACCGACCGGGGGCGGCCAACGCCGCGCGCCCCGTGCTGACGGAGCTACGCGGACGCCTCGGCATCGCCGGGATGGGCCGCAGCGTGCAGCTCGTCGTCACCTCCCAACGCCCCGGCGTCGACCACGTCACCGGGCCGCTCGCCGATGCGCTGACCGGCCGGGTCGCCGGGGTCGTGCATCTGCCCTACGACGCCGAACTCGCCGCCGGTGTCGGTATCGACCCCTCCCAGTTGTCGGCCGCCGCTCTCGGCGCCGCACACACCGTGTTGTCCGGATCCCGCGCTCACCTGCACCGAGAGGCCCACCGACCATGACCCCACGCCCGCACCACCTCGCGCCGCCGCAGACGTGGCGCAAGCGGCTCCTCGCCGCAGCCGTCGCCGCCACCCTCGCGGCGGCCGCGGCGACCGGCACCGCCTCTGCTGCACCCACGCAGGCACCTCCAACCGGGTGCGACGTGCTCCACGTGTTCGGGCTGCAAGGCACAGGGGAATCCGGTGACGCCGCGGCCACCGACGTCGACTCCGGGTTCCTGGGCTCCGCGATCACCATCCCGCTCTCCCTGGCCGCCGCCGAGGTCGGGCGCACCCTGATCCCGTACGCAGCAAGCTTCGGCGGCAAGCCCGGCGACAGCACCGACCTGCCCTACGCCCAGTCCATCGCCGACGGTGTCGCAGCGGCCGAGAAGTTCCTCACCGACTACGCCGACCAGTGCCCCGGCAGCAAGATCGCTCTGACCGGCTACTCGCAAGGTGCCCAGGTCGCCTCCGAACTCGCCCGCACCATCGGGGCGGGAACCGGACCGGTTCCCGCCGCCGACGTCGCGGCGGTCGCGCTGTTCTCCGACCCAACCCGCCCCGCGGGTGCGGCGACATTCCCCGGCTCGTCGACACCCGACGCACCGGCACCGCCGCCCGGGGTTCCCGCGGCCGATCTCGACGGCCTGGCCGTGACCGCTCCTCCCGCCGACGGCGGCGGGATCGCCCCCACACTCGCCGCCTCCGCCACCTCGGCAACCTCAACCGGGGGCAGGGCATTCGGTCAGCTCAGTGGCCGCGTCGCGCAGTTCTGCACTCCCGGCGACCTCGCGTGCTCACTGCCGGCGAACTCGTCGCTGGCGAAGATCGCCACCAACATCTCCGGTCAACTGCACCTGCAGGAGCAGGACCCGCAGCGCACCCTCGTCGATCTCGCCGGGGCTGTGGGCGGAGCGACACTGCGCACTGCTGCCGACGTCGTCAACGAGGACGTCGACTTCAAGGGCGGCAAGTTCCAGGTCGCCTCCGGCGGAGACACCGTCCTCGGGCGCCTCGCCGAGAACTCGGCACAGACATCCGACACCCCGGAAGCCGACGCGAAGATCGTCCGCGCCGTGGTCAAGGCCGGAGTCATGGGGCTCGGCGCCGCGGTCACCGTGGCCAAGAAAGTGCTGACCCCCGCCACTATCACCGAACTCGCCACCGTGGGCCTGGCCAATCCGCCGGCGGCTCTGGCGGTGCTGGGAACGAAGATCACCGCCGCCGTGACGCAGCTGTTCCCGCCGGCCACCATCTCGTCGGTGCAACGGCGGATCTACTCCGAGATCACCCGCGGAGTCGAGGACAACAAGGGCCTGCTGACCCTCGCAACGGACGTCCGCTACTGGGACACCGTGCGCCTGCACGGCACCTACGACCAGGTTCCCGTGACTGCCGACGGACTATCGCCGGCGAAGTTCACCGTCGAGTGGTTCACCCGCCTCGCCGACGCCCTCGCCGACACCGGCAGCTCACAGACGACCCGCAGCTCGCCCGTCACGAGCACCACGACACGAGCACCCGCGACCGGCACCACGTCGACTACCTCCACCGCTCCCACCACCACTGGGGCGAGCACGACCACCTCGTCGAGCACGAGCAGCGCACCCACGACGCCCGGTTCCATCGCCGACGGTTCCTGACCGTCCGCACTGCTCTCGTCCCGCCACCGCCACCGCCACCGCCGGAAAGGAGTCCCCATCGTGTCGACATCGACCGGCACCAAGAGTGGTGCCGCAGCGGCGGCCGCCGCCGCCCTGGCGGTGCTCCTGGTGGTGGTCGCGGTGGTGGTGCTCTTCGCCCGTCCCGACGACATGTGCGCTCTCCCCGGCGCAGGGGCGCCCGGCGCACCGGTCCCGGCGGGAACGCACGTCAAACCCACCGATCCCGGCGCGACGACACTGACCTCCGGATTCGGCCCCCGTTGGGGAACCAACCACAACGGCGTCGACTTTGCCGGCTCGATCGGCACCCCGATCTACGCGTTCACCGACGGCACTGTCCGAGAAGCGGGACCGGCGAGCGGATTCGGGAACTGGATCATCCTCGACCACCAGATCGACGGGAAGGCCTACTCCACCGTTTACGGCCACATGCGCGGCGACGGGGTCCTCGTCTCGGCCGGCCAACAGGTCACCGCCGGGCAGGAAATCGGGCGCATCGGCAACGCCGGCGAGTCCACCGGGCCGCACCTGCACTTCGAGGTGTGGGACGGCGGACGCCTGCCCGACGGCGCCGGAACTGCACTCGACCCGGCGTCCTGGGTGGATGCCGCAGTCGCTCCCGGCAGCGCGCCGCCGCCTGCCGCTCCCGGCGCAGCCGGAACCGGCAGCGGCACAGGTGGGCTGGGCGACAAGCAGCTCGCCCTCGCCGAACAGACCGTCGCCATCGGGGAATCAATGGGCATTCCGGAACGGGGCATCGTCGTCGCCCTCGCCACCGCGTCACGGGAATCGACGTTCCAGCTCTACGCCAGCTCGAACGTCCCCGACTCCCTGAACTACCCACACGACGCCGTCGGATCAGATCACCTGTCGGTCAACCAATTTCAGCAGCAGGTGACGATCTGGGGCGACACCGCCACGTTGATGAACCCCGCCACAGCGAACCGCCTGTTCTACGAGCACCTGCTCGCCGTCCCCGGCTGGGAGTCGATGCCCGTCACCGTCGCCGCTCAGACCGTGCAGGGCTCGGACCTTCCCGAGGCGTACGCCGAACACGAACCGCTCGCCCGCACCCTCTACGACCGGTTCAAGGGCGCAGGCAAAGACCTGTCCGCCGCCGACCGAGCCGCCCTGGCCGGGGCCGCAACGGCGGCCACCGTCGGCAGCGGCGCCGTGGATACGGAGTGCGCAGATGCGGCGCCGAACCCGAACGGCCCGACCTTCACCCCCGGCGGCCCGTTCGGGGCGAACGTCATCGCGGCCGCGATGCGCTGGCTCGGCACCCCCTACGCCTGGGGCGGCGGCAACACCAATGGTCCGACGAACGGGATCAGCGACGGCGGCGGGGCCGGCGACGCGAACGGCGATACCGGCAAGGTCGGGTTCGACTGCTCCGGCCTGACCCTCTACGCAGTGTTCCAGGCGTCCGGCGGCGCGATCAGCCTCCCGCACTTCACCGGCGACACTTCCAACCCGGGCCAGCTCCACGACCCACGCGGACAGGAGATCCCACTGGAGCAGAAGCAACCCGGCGACCTCATCTACTTCGGGTCCGGCGGCAACACCCACCACGTCGGCATCTACTACGGCGTCCAGGACGGCACCGAAATGTTGCTCAACGCACCGCAATCCGGCGACGTGGTCTCGATCATGCCGCTCTCCGGTTGGGCCGGAGAAGAAATGTACGTCAGGAGATTCGGATGACCAACACGACCACCACCACTCGCCGAGCCGCGTTCACGGTGATCGCCGTGGCCACGGCCGCCGTGTTCGCAGGATGTGGAACAACCACCGAGGAGAGCGTGCCCGACGGCGGCACGCCGCCGACGTCGACAAGTGCCCCTGCCAGGGCGGTGTGCACCGACCGCATCGACCCGAACACCGGCACCGACACCTGCGACGTCGACGCTGTCCTCGCGGGCGCCGCCGACGCCCTGTACTCGTACCGCCCCGCCGAGCAGACCCAGAAGGGAGTGGACATCGACTCCGCGGCGACGCTGCTCAATCCCGCATGGGTGCGAGAGCTCGGGGTGTCCTACTCCGCGCTCGCCCCGGTCACCGGCGCCGACTGGGACCGATGGGCCGCAACGGGCCTGGCCGTGGACGCCGAGGCGAACGTGACACCGGACGACCACCCCGCCGACACTATCGCCCTGGCCCGCCGCGTCGTCGCAGTGCATCAGAGCGTCGTCGACTCGGGCGGCGCCGAGGTCGACGAGCTGACCCCGATCGCGCTGTACATGACCGCCACCCGAGCGAACGCACTCGCCGGATGGTCCGTCTCCGGGATCACCGTCCGATGAGCGCCCCGGCGACCCGACCCGACCTCGAGACCGTTGCCACGCGTCGGCCCACGCCCGGCGTCATGGCGCCGCCCCTGCATCGTCAGGCGCCGGTATGGCAGGAACGCATCGAGCGCACCGATCTCTGCGCTGCGGAGCCGCTGGTGTGGTTGCTCGGCGCTCACGGCGGGGCCGCGGTCTCCACCCTCACGGCCTCCCTGGCGTGGGCCGGCGACAGCGGCCGCGCGTGGCCGTCCGGTGGACACGGTGACTCGCCGCTCGTCGCCGTGGTCGCCCGCACCCACGCCGCAGGTCTGCGCGCCGCCCACGACCGGGCGATGGCCCACCTCGCCGCGCTGACACCCGATCCGGTGCAGTTGCTCGGACTGATCCTCGTCGCCGACACCGACCGACGACCCAGCCAGCAACTTCGCCGCGAGATCACCCGCGTCTGTTCGGTGTTCGACCATGTCTGGCACATCGGGTGGGTCGAGCCGTGGCGGCACATGTGCCCCGACGAGCTTCCCGAATGGGGACCGCGCGCTCAGGTACCCACCGACAAGCGCGCCGCCGCCGACACCCGCACCGTCCCCGTCGAACCGGTCCGCGCTCTGCACGACGACCTCCTCAGCGCCGCAGTCGCCGCACTGCGCACCTCGCCCGAACCGGGGCAGCGATGACGGTGACCGTGGTGCTCTCCGGTGGCCACAGCGACGGTGACGCTCGCCTGGTCGGTCGTCGGTGTGCGACTGGCGATGGCCGACTGCGGCGATCCTCGGCCGAATCGCCCAGTACCGCTCCTCGTGCTGGCGAGTCTGCTCCTCGCCGCGGTCGGTATCGCTCACGGCGTTCCGCACCTTCCCCCCGGCATCTCGTGAGAGGCACCAGCGGTGGCCGCTCCCCGCCCGGTCGACCACCACCTCCCCCGACCACCACTCACTGATCTCGATTCCCCGCACCTCCACTTGAAAGGAACCAATCATGTTGCTGCACACACTCGCCGCCACGACCGACTATCTCGCGCAGGTCGGACCCAACGGCGTCGACGCCCCGCCCGGCGCCGAGAAGTACCAGCTCCTGATGAACATCGGCCTGTGGGCCGCCACCGGCATCCTCGCCCTGGTCGGCGTGTTCGCCGGGGTGAAGTTCGCCATGGGCCACGCCGACGGCACCAACACTCGCGGCCAGCAGATGGGTCTGGCGGCAGTCGGTATCGGCGCGGTGTTCGCCGGCACCGCGACCGGCCTGGTCAACACCCTGATGACGTGAGCGCCCGAGACATGGCCGTGGCGACCAAGATCCGCGCGGAGATCCCCACCGACTCCTCACCGAAGACACCACCGGCGGAGGTGACCGCCGGCCTCGAACAAGTCGGTGCCTGGTTCTACTGGGGTGTCATCGCAACTCTGGCGATGCTCGGTGTCGCCGCCGGAATCTACCTGGCGACGGCGTACCACCGTGGCGGACAGCTCGGCGAGGGCGAGAAGCGCGCGGGAATAGTCGCCGTCGCGGCGGTCCTGGTCGCCGGATCCGGCGGCTGGGCGGGGATCCTCCTGTGACCGGGCCATTTCGGCGTCGGATGACCACGTCAGCCGCCGCGGCGCTGATGATCGTGGCCACCGTCGTGGGATGCTCCGACGACCCAGCGGCGATGGGCGATGCACCCGCCGCCGTGGACGTCGCCGCACCGCCCGCCGAGGTGACCTGGCGGCCGTATCAGGGCATCGAGGTGCCGTACAGCGACGTCGATGGGCCGGCCGCGGACACCTCGTCGGCCGCACCGACCGGGTACTCCGCCACCCCACAGGGTGCGGTGCTCGCCGCGATCCAG
Source organism: Rhodococcus sp. K11/5 (assembly GCF_055193735.1). Lineage (NCBI taxonomy): Bacteria > Bacillati > Actinomycetota > Actinomycetes > Mycobacteriales > Nocardiaceae > Rhodococcus > Rhodococcus sp. K11/5. The sequence goes on along the minus strand of NZ_JBUXET010000001.1, from coordinate 62,840 downwards.
GGACAGGCCCGGCTGGCGTTGGCACCGGATACCGCCTGGGCCAAAGTCACCCGGACACTCGTCGCACCCGGTGACGGACGCGACGCGTACGCGATCGCCCGATCGGCCGCCTCGATCACCGACGCGGCCGACACCGCCACCACCGCCGCGTTCACCGGGTTCCGGGTCTCGTCCTACGACGAGTCCCGCGCCGTGGTCGACGTCGCGACGACCATGCCCGGCGGCCAACTGACCGCGGTGCCGGTGACCGTCCTCCGGTCCACCGGCGACTGGAAGATCGCCCTCCCCGCCCCGACCGGCGCCGAGGACGATCCCGCCGCACCGGCGGCGACGGACCCGATTCCGCTGCCGTCGATGGACGGGTTCACCGCGTTCTCCGCCCCCTGACCAGGCGTCATCACCCCGGTCATCGCCCGATACCGATCAGGAGCCTCCCGTGCAGGAATCACCCACACCACCGCTCGAACCGAACTGGATCGACGAGCACCCCAAAGCCCGCTGGCTGGCGACCTCACGCACCACCGGCGCGGCCGCGGTCGGGTTCATCGTCCTGGTGGTCGTGCTCGTCGCCGTCGTTCTGGTCCGCAGCGGAGATTCCGGCGAAACCGCTCCTTCCGCGGCGCCGACCGCCGCCGCCCCGTCCTCGGCGCCGGTCACCCCCGGCGCCGAGGGCGGGTTCGGCCCGTCCCTCGCCGACCCCTTCGGCCGCGAGATCGCCGTCCCGGTCAACGAACAGGGTCAGGTACTGCCGCAGACCGATCCCGGCGACCGACCGGCCTTTGTGAAGGACGTCCCGGTTCCCGCCCCGTCCGGGATGATGTGGCAGCGCATCGGTGCCACCGTCGCCCCGTTCTCCACGTCCGACGGGCCGACCCGCATCGACGGCCGCCTCGCCTACGGTTTCACCCGCACCCCGCAGGGTGCGGCCCTGGCCGGGTGGCAGATTGCAGCCCGCACCCTCCGAAGCGGCGCCGACGTTCGTCAGGTGTACGACCGCCAGGTCGTTGCAGATCCCGGCGTTGCGGAGTCGAAGCTCGCGCAGTTGGCGGCCGCAGGTCAGTCGGACTTCCAGCTCGGACGCGCGTGGGTGTTCCCGCAAGCGTTCAAGGTCACAGCCTTCAGCGACTCGTTCGCCGTAGTGCAGTACGCAACACCGATCCCCGGAACCGGCCAATGGGACGCCCAGCAATCGTCGCTCACCTGGACCGCTGATGGCTGGAAGGTGCGACTCAGTGCAGTCGAGGTCCAGCTCGGTCGCATCTCGACGCTGAACGGGTGGACCCGGTGGTGACCGCCGCACGCCGCGCACTGATCGGATTGATGCTCGCGCTGTCGATTCTTCTCCTGTCACACGGGTTCGCGAATGCTCAGCCGGAGAACGCTACCGGTAAATCCGACGGTGGGTTGTTCGGGATGTGCGACTCACTCCCCGACGCGGTTGCAGGTATCGACCTCGCACCGGGAATCAGCGTCGGGAACACCTGCACGGCGGCAACCGCGGTCGCCGATCCGTCGGGTGCCGCAGGGGCAGCGGTGGATTGGGCGGCGTCCGGAGCTGTGGGTGAGGCCGCCGAAGCGTTCCTCGAGGGATTCGGGCAGGCGGTGAATCTGATGTTCACCTGGTGGCTGAACATCCCGTTGCCGGATCTGGCGAACCCGGAGTCGGTGGGTGTGTTCCACAGCTACTTCTACTGGATCAACGCTTCCCTGGTCGCGGTGTCCATCGCTGTCGCCGCGGTGCGCCTGGCGGCCGCGAACGCCTCCGCTCGCGCCGAGCGGGCCACCGATACCGCGAAGATCCTGGTGCGGACGGTGTTCGCGACGGCGACGTTCGCCCCGCTGCTGATCGTCACGCACGCCGGGTCGGTGAAGTTCGGCAAATGGATCGTCGAGGACGCCGCCGGCGGGAACGTCGCCGACGTCCTGGGAACGATGTTCGACCTGTCGCAGGTGTCGTCATTGCTGTCCGCGGGACTGGTGATGGTGTTCGCGCTCCTGGGCATCGTCGGTGCGCTGGTCCAAGCGGTGTTCGTGGTCGTGCAGTACGCCATGTTGATCCTCGTGGTGGGGTTCCTGCCCACCGCCGCCGCCGGGTCCGGCACCCCGACCGGCGAGCAAGCATTCAAAAAAATGATCGGGTTCGTCCTCGCGACAGTCCTCTTCCCGATCCTCTCTGCCGGGGTCTACGCGCTGGCACTGTGGTCCGCCGGCGGCGACGACGCGATGAGCAAGCTCTGCGGGATGGCACTGCTGGCGCTGTCGTGCCTGTGCCTGCCGGTCCTGCTGCGGCTGATCGTGCCCGCCGTCGCCGCCTCCGGCGGCGCATCCGGCGCAGCGGCGCTGGCCGGCGCCGCGGTGGCCACCGGCGCGGTCGCCGGTATGGCGATGAAGGCCGGCAGCGCCGGGGCCGCGGCAGCAGCGAGCGGCCGATCCGGGGCAGGAGTCGTCGGTGGGCAGTCACCCGACCGAGCCACCGGGGCCATGACCAACCCACCCACCACGTCCGCGGGCCAGGGCGGCGGCGGCCGATCCGGAGCCGCAGCAAGCCCGGCGGCCGCCGCTGGTGCGACGTCCGGGGCGCAGTCGACGCCCGGTAAGTCCGGGGCCTCGTCGGGCGCGACCGCCGCCGGCGCTGCATCGGCAGCCAAGACCGGAGCCACAGCGGTGGCAGCGGTCATGAAGGGCGCCGAGAAAGCAACGGGCGCCGCCGCCGGAGACAGCAATCGAGACGGCCAGCGAGGCGGACGCACGCCATGACACCGACGTCCGAGCACACCACCCGCAGCGACGAGAGGACCCCCATGACCATCGAGACCGCCCGCACCGACGCCGTCGGAGGTGCGCGATGACCGCGCAGGACACCGAGCGGCCGGTACGCACCTACGCCGGGTTCGTCGACGAGCGCCGCACCTACGCGTTCGGACTGACCCCGTTCTCCTTCGCGGTCATCGCCGCGATCGTCCTGGTGACGCTGGCGCTGATGTTCATCACCGGGTCCGCCCTGGGGTCGTTGGGGTTCGGCGCCGTCCTGGCCCTGCTTTGGGTTCCTCTGGTGGTCAAAGGCCCCCAGGGCAAGACCGGCTACGAGATGCTGCTGCTGCGCCGGCAGTGGCGACGACAACGCCGCACCGGCCGCCACATCTACCGGGCCGGGCAGTTGTCGAATCAGGCGGGCGGTCGCTCCCGGTTACCCGGTATCGCCGCCGAGACCGAGCTGTGGTGGGCGCTCGACACCAACGGTCACCGCTTCGGGATGATGCGGATGCCCAGCACCCACCAGTACACGGTGCTGCTGCGGTGCCGCATCGGCGGCGCCGCCGGCAACGATCAGCACATCGTCGACGGGCTGGTCGGATCGTGGGCGAACTTCCTCGCGATGCTCGGTCAGGTCCCCAACATCGCCGCGGCCGCGGTGACCATCGAAACGCTCCCCGACACCGGCGAGCGGGCGCGGGCGAACGTCGACGCCATCACCCACCCGGATTCGCCCGCCACGGCACGTCAGATCCTGGCTGAGCGTGTCGCCGCGTCCGCGACCGGCTTCCGGGTGCACGGGCGGGTGGCGATCACCTTCGATGCCGCCACCCCCGCTCAGCGGAAGGACCCGATGGCCGCCGCCGAGATGATCGGTGCGCAGCTCCCGGTGCTCTACTCCCAGCTCGCGCACACCGACGTCACCGCCCTGCCCATGAGCGACAGTGAATACGCCGCCGTGGTGCGCCGGGCGTTCGACCCTGCCGCCGAGCCGGACATCGAGCGCGCCCTGACCCTCGGTGAGTACGTCTGCGACTGGGCCGACGCCGGCCCGATCACCGCAGAGGAGGACGTCGACAAGGTCACTTACCGGCACGACTCCGGTGTCTCGCGGGTGTGGACGATGACCTCACCACCATCCGGATTCCCCACCGAACGCGTCCTGGCCGGGCTGCTGTCCCCGAACTCGCAGGTTCCGCGCAAGCGGGTCACCGAGATCTTCCGCCCGTACTCCCCGGCCGACGCCGCCAAGACCGTCGAAGGTGACTTCAAATCCGCTGTCGCCGCAGTGAACACCGCCCGGGGGATCGGTTCCGCCACCGCGGACATCGCTCTGGAATCGACGAACACCGCTCGCGTCGCCGAAGCGCGCGGGCACGGACTGGTGTCGATGTCGATGGTCATCACCGCGACCGCCGAGTCCGTCGAGGACCTGACCGCCCTCGATCCGGAGATGCGGGGGTTGATCTCCGGCGCCCGAATCACCGCACGCCCGGCCTACATGTATCAGGCGGCCGCGTTCCTCGGTGGTCTCGGTATCGGGGTCCTGCTTCCCGACCACAGCACCATCCCCACATCGCTACGCGGCTGAACCCACATGCCGCTGCGCGGCTGACACCGACGTTTCTCATCGTCCACTCCTAGGAGGTACCTTCCATGCTCCGCTCCCCGCTCGGCCCGGTGTCCCAGGTCCGCTCGGTATCGTTGCGCCGCCGCATCTCCGACCTGACCGGTTCCGGTCAGCTCCGACCCGCGAAGCAGTCCCGCTCCGTTACAGACCCGATGAAAGCCGCCGCCACCCGCCGCCGCATCGAAGCCGCAGCGGCCGCTAAGGCCGAGGCGGAGGAAGTCAAACGAGCTGTCCGCGAACGGGACCCGTCCCGCACCGACCGCAAGACCAGCGGGTGGCGTAAGGCGCTGCCGCTGCGCACCCGCGGGTTCGACGGCCGCGGCGGTGGCCGGATGTCCGTGGTGGACCGCCCCGCCAGCTTCCGGGCCACCACCGATCAGGCGTGCGGACCGTGGCCGTTCTACGTCGGCACCGGCCACCCCCAGTCCGGAACACCCCTCGGTGTGGACCCCGACAGCGGGCAAGCCGTCTGCTACGACCCTGTCTCCGCGGTGTATCGCTCACCGCGCCAACAGAACACACCGTCCCTGTTCATCCTCGGACTACCGTCCCTCGGCAAGTCAACCGTCGCCCGGATCATGGTGGCCGGCGCGATCGCGCAGGGACAGATCCCGATCATTCCCGCGGACCTCAAACCCGACGAAGCCGCGCTGGTCGAGTACTACGGCGGCCTGGTGATCCGCCTCGGCCACGGCGAGGGATACCTCAACCCGCTCGCTGTCGGCGCACTCGGCTCGATCCTCCCACTGCTCGACGATTTTCCTGACGTGCAGCGCAAGGTCGCCGCCCAGGTGTTGCAGCGCCGCCGTCGCTTGGTGTCGGGGCTGTGCGAGCTCGAACGTGGTGGCCCGCTCACCCAGTCCGAGTCGAACGTCCTCGCCGTGGCGTTGCGCGTCCTCGACGCCGATCCCCGGTTCACCCCCGAGCATCCGCCACTGCTGTCGGATCTGTTCACCCTCATCGAGAAGGGCTCACCGGAACTGGCCCGCAAGACCATCAGCGTCGACGACCCCGATAAGTACGCCGCCAAGGTCGAGGGGTTGCTCGAGACGTTGATCGGTCTCCTCGACGGCGAGCTCGGCGAAGTGTTCTCCCGCCAGACCACCACGGCTCTCGACCTCGCCGGGGAGCGGCCGCCGGTCGCGGTGTGCGTCGACGTCTCCTCCATCGGCACCGAGGACCCGACCCTGGAAGCGGCGATCATGCTCGCCTGCTGGTCGGACGCGTTCGGCGCCGTCGAAGCCGCCCACGTCCTCGCCGACGTCGGCCTGCGGGAGAAACGCACGTTCCTGGTGGTGCTCGACGAACTGTGGCGAGTTCTGGCCGGAGGCTCGCAGATGGTGCTGCGCGTCGATCAGCTCACCCGCCTGACCCGCACGATGGGAACGGCGCTGCTGATGATCACCCACACCGTCGCGGACCTGGAAACCCTCGCCACCGCCGTCGACATCAGCCGCGCCAAGGGCTTCATCGAACGCGCCGGGGCCGTCATCGTGGGCGGACTGCCGACGCAGGAGATGGACAAGCTCGACGGCATCATCCCGTTCACGCAACAGGACCGGGATCTCGTGTCGTCGTGGTCCACCCCGGCCGGCATCGACGACGCCGGCCACGAACTGCCTCCACCCGGCCGGGGGAAGTTCCTGCTGCGCATCGGCACCGCCCGCCGACCCGGGGTGGTGCTGCAAACCGTCATCACCGCCACCGAAGCCGCCGCCGGGTACCACGACACGAACGCCCGCTTCGCCCACGTCGGCGGCGGCGGGCGATGAGAGGCAAGCCGTATCCGGCGGAGATCCGCGACCGGGCGGTGCAGATGGTGACAGACCGACTTCCCACGGCCCGCTCGACGTGGGCGGCCATCGAAGCGGTCGCCGCGCACCTGTCCCTGCACCCCAACACCGTCCGGTGGTGGTACCGGCAAGCCCAAGGCGTCACCGACGAGCGGCCCCTGATGCCGAGTGAACAGAACGGCGAGATCACCCGCCTGCGTGCGGAACTCGTCGAAGCGCAACGCCTCGTCGCCGACCTCGTCGGCTCCACCCACGGGAAAGAAGGAGGAGTCATCGCATGAGCACAGAGAGAGGCGCGAGGAACCCGAATGCCGGTGTCGACCCGATGCTGGCCATGACCGGCGGCGCGATCGTCACCGCCGCCCTCGCCTACGGCGGCGCAGAAGCCGCCTTGCACCTGGGCGGCCCGCTGTCCGGAATCGACCAGGACGTTCCCGGGTCACCGTTCGCGCTAATGACAGCGCTGGCGAATGGGTCGCTGGTGTGGCCGACGGGGGCGACGATCATCGCCGCCGCGGTCGGGATCACCGGTCTGCTGGTGGTCGTTGCCGGCGCGGTGTGGGCGATGACGCGGCGGCGGCGGGTGACCCGCGTCGACGACGCCGGCCGGTTCCTCGGCCGCCCCCGGGAGGTGGCGCGGCTGGGGGAGAAGGCCCTACGGGCGGAGATCGCCCGGCTGGGTGACCCCGTCGCCGCCGATCAGCCCGTGGCGGCCCCGCTGGGTCGGGTGGTGCTGGGTCCGAACAAGTTCGGGATCACCCTGTACGCCGGGCCGGAGGACGTCGCCACCCACATCTGGGGACCGCGGATGGGCAAGACGAGCTGCGTGATCATCCCTCAGCTCCTCGCCGCCCGCGGCGCCGTGCTGACCACCTCCAACAAGCGCGATGTCGTCGACACCACCCGCGCGTACCGGGCCGAGAAGGGCCCGGTGTGGGTGTTCGACCCGCAAGGAGTGGCGCAGGAGCTGCCGCGGTGGTTCTACGACCCGCTGACCTGGGTGCGCTCCGCGCGGCCGTCGACCACGCAGGGCATCACCGACACCGACGAATCCGACAGTCGCCGTGCGGAGCTGGCGGAACTGCTGGGCGAGGATGTGGTCGCCACGATGGGTCGGTCGGCGCAGGAGACGAAAGCGGCGACCCTCGCCGGCATCTTCGCGTCGTCGTTGACGGGGGAGAACACGAAGCGCGAGCCGTTCTTCGACCCCATGGGGCAGCGGCTCGTGACCGGGTTCCTCCTCGCCGCCGCGCTGGAGGGTCTGCCGTTGCCGATCGTCTACACCTGGGCGACGACGCCGGAGAACCAGGAACCGGTGCGTCTGCTCCGGGCTCACGGGTTCTCCCGGTGGGCGGAGTCGATGATCGCCCAGTACAACGCCCCCGACAAGCAACGCGGGGGAGTGTTCGCCACCGCCGCGAACATGCTCGGCGCCCTCGCCTACGCCGAGATCCACCCGTGGATCAGCAGGATGGGGGAGCGCGACACCCGCCCGGAGTTCGACCCCGCGGCGTTCGCCGCCGAGGACGCACCGACCTTGTTCTGCTTGTCGATGGAGGACGCCGCCAACGAGTGCGGCGCCCTGGTCACCGCGCTGACCGTCGCCGTGACCGACGCCCTGGTGGACCGGGCCACCGCCACCCCAGCGGAACGGCACATACCCGCCGGGCGGCTCCGGGTGCCGGCGACCTATGCGCTCGACGAGGCGGCGAACGTGGTGCGGTGGCGGCAGCTGCCGAACCTGTACAGCCACTTCGGCTCCCGCGGCATCACCGTCACCACCATCCTGCAGTCCTGGTCCCAAGGGGAGGAGTGCTTCGGCCAGGGCGGGATGAAGAAACTGTGGGGCGCCTCGACGATCCGCGTGTACGGCGGCGGCGGATCCACCGACGACGGCCGGTTCCTCGAGAACACCTCCGCCGCCCTCGGCGATCACTGGGAGATGAGCCAGACCGTCTCCACCAACTCCTCCGGGCGATCGAGCTCGCAGCAACGGCAGAAGATCCGCACCCTCCCCGCCGACGCCCTCGAAGCGATCCCCGCGGGGCGAGCGATTTTGCGCGCCGCGAAATGCCCACCGGCGCTGATCGAGACGATGCCCTGGTACACCGGGCCGTTCGCCGGCGCCGTCGCCGACGCCCTGGTCCGCGCCGGCCAGGACCCCGCCGTGTATCCCAGCGCCGACGACCCCGATCCGGCGGACGCCACGTCGCTCCTCCCACCGCCGACGAAGCACTCGGTCGCAGTTCCCCGGCCGGGAACGGTGGTCAACTCGTGAGCGACGAGTTCGACCCGGACACCGACACGAACGGCTCCTGGCCGGGTGATGCAGCACCAGCCGACGACGATCGAGACGACCTGCAGGAGAGTCATTCTGGTGACGAGACGGGCACAGCGGGGGAGCAAGCCGACCCCGAGACTCGGGGCCCGTACTACCCGAACGCGTACCGCTTCTTCGCCGACTTCCTCGCCCCCGCGTACCGGCGCAAGACCATCGACCACCCGGCGCTGCGGTGGTGCCCGAGCTGGTTCCTGCACCCCGAAGCCCGCGCCCGCGTCGACGCACTGTGGCGGGCGTGGGAGTACCTGCGGCTGGATCCGGCCACCGGGATGAGTGTGTGGTGGAAGGACCACGCCGATCACCACATGTCGAGGATGCTGTCCCCGGACGGCACCTTCAAGGACTGCACTCCCGAGCATCGGCAGGTGCACCCGCTTCCGAGCATCGCCATTCCTGACGAGCTGCTGGCGCTCCACACTGCCGATTCACCTGTGTCCCCTGCCTGACGGCACCTTCACCTTCCAGAAAAACCCGTAAACCCCCTGAACCGAGGAGCACTCATGGCCGACGACGAACACGAACAGCTCTCCCGCCAGACTGGCATGGTCCTGCGCACCGCGGTCCAGGTCGCAATGCAGGTCGCTGAAGCCCTCGCCCGCCGCCGCGAGCAAACCCTGCGCACCGCGGCCGCCGCGTCGGAAGCACGATCACGAGCCCTGGCCGGGCGGCTGAACGCCGAACAACGCTCGGCAGAAGCGCTCCTGCGCAACACCATTAACCGGCAGTGGTGGGCCACCGCCGCCGATGCGCAGATCGTCGACGCCGTCCGAGTCGCGCACACCTGGAAGGACGCCTCCCCCGTCGCCGAACGGGCCGCTGTCAGCATCGAGGACCGGCTGCGCACCGACAAAGGCGTCGACCTCACCGCGCTACGCGACACCGTGAACACCGCAGTCGTCGCAGCTTGCGTGGAACGTGAGCTCGCGGACCGTGCCGAGCGCGACCACCAGGCCGATGAGAACGCCAACCGATCAATTCTCAATGACCCGGAATCGCGGACAACGCCGCCCGCACAACACCTCTCGTCGACCACACTCGGATGGGACACCACGCAACGCCGCGAACAGCACAGAGCCCAACTGACCATCGCAGGCCTCTACACCGAAGCGATCGATGCGCACATGGTCACTGACACTTCCAATGCCGCTGTGCTCTACAGCACCTCGATGCAAGCGCCCATCAAAGCGCCGTCGGCGACACCTGGAGACCGTAGTCAGAGCTACGACTTCACTACCGATCGCGGTGGACGTTAAGACGGGCCGGAGGTCAACACGTCGATCGTCCCGACCTGAGGAGGTATTCGCGGGTAGATCGAAGAGCGGCTCGCACCGAGCTAAGCCGAACGTGGGGCTTTGCCGTAAACACGAGAATGAATAACAATAACATCGACAGCGCCGTCCAGCACAGGGCGACTTGAACATCGACACCCAGGTGATGATCGTCCCAACGATCTCTGCGCCAGTGCGGCACGCTCTCGTTGCGCGGGCTACCACACCGGGCGCACCCTGCTCCCCGAGTGCCGAGTAGCTCAACGGTGAGAGGCGGCCTGACCGATGTCCGGACATTCGATGCAGCGACGTTGACCGGCTCGAACGGTCGTGCGCCGGTCGACGTCGTTTCGCAGAGGAGTTCGTGGTGGTTCGTAGGGTAGATGTGACAGTGCTCGATGATATCGACGGGAGTGTCGCACACGAGACCATTGTGTTCGGTTATGACGGGACGTGGTTCGAGATCGACCTATCCGAGGACAATGCAGCTCGGGTGCATGGCCTGCTCACCGAGTGGAGTGGGCGCGGACGACCGGCTGCGAAGCAGTCGAGCGGGCGGCGACGCACGGCCGCAGATCGCGCGAACTCGGCAGCGATACGCACCTGGGCACGCGGACAGGGGTTTGAAGTGTCCGACAGGGGGCGTCTAGCCGATCACGTCGTCGCCGCATACCAAACACGGACACATTCGCCGACGCGGGAAGTCTTGCTGACGTCAGACTGATCGTTGCGGGCAAAAAAACCGAACTGATCAACCGCTGGCTCGAAAATCAGCTAAGGTGTCAGGTGATTTGCGCCGCATCCACGATGAGGGCTGTCTCGGCTGTCGGGACGTGGGTAGGGCAGCGCCCGCCGATTCGATTGTGATTACGAGCACGGCATCCGATTAGGCGAAGCATTCGAATTATCGGTATGGTTCACCGCTCTCATCAGACTCCGCGTTCCTGCGATTTTCTCGACCTCGTGCACCCGTACGACGGCGTCGGCTCGGGGTCCGGTTCCGATGTCGGGCCGGGGCCGTTTCTGGTGTGGTTGATCGACGACCGGGACACCGTGATCATTCGATCGGCGGCATCGTTGGCGGCTGCCGTAGAGGTGGCGCGCGCCTACCGTGACGCGTGGGGCGGGCGCGTCCGGTACATCGAGCACCCGGACGGGGGAGTGGTCGCGCCCGACGAATGGGAACCGCTCCTGGCGACGCCGGATCCGCTGCCGTACGTCTATACCGTCGAGCTACGGACTCCGCGGTCCGCCGGGTGCGACGAGTTGGTCTCCGCGTTGTGGACGAGCACCGATCTCGACGAAGCGGTGCGGTGGCGGGCGATGTTGCCGGCAGTTCTTCGTGGACGCACGTTGATCGTCAGCAACGCACCCGACGGGCACTATCCACGCGCGGCGTCCGTCCCCGGTCAGGCGGACGTCCGTTCCTGACGACATCGGTACGGGCTCGAAGATCCGGTCGGCGCCGGGACGTCATCAGCCGGGAGGTTTCTGCGGGCGCGCGACGGACTCGATCAGGTCGTCGGCGAGGTCGCGGACCTTGCGGTTGACCGCTTGTGATCGTTCGACCAGCACCCGGAAGGCTTCGTCGGCGGTGACGCCGTGCACCGCCATCAGGATGCCCTTGGCCTGCTCGATCGGCCCGCGATGCTCGAGTGCGTCCCGCAGACCCTGCACCTCGGTGCGGAGGGTGTCGAACCGGTCGTAGTCACCAAGGACCTCCGCCAGCACCCGGGTCAACCCGACGGCGGTGTCGACGTCGGCGTCGGTGAATGCCGATGATGCTTCGCCGTAGAGATTGAGGGATCCGAACCTGACGCGTTCGGTGGCCAGCGGCACCGCGAGGAACGAGCGGATGTTCTCCTCGCGGGCGACGTCGGCGAATCGTGGCCACCGCTTCTCGGCCTCGCCGCGGTCGACCCGCACGACGTCCCCGGTGCGGGCCGCGTGCAGGCACGGGCCCGACCCGATCTCGTACTGATCGGCATCGACCCGCAGGGTCCGGGCATCACTGTGCACGGCGGTGAACACTCGGTTCGCCACCTGCACGGTGACGCCGCAACTGGCGGCGCCGTCGATGGCCTTCGACGACAACGCCACCAGCGACCGCAGAGCCCGGTCGAGCCCGGCGTCGGTGTCGACAGAGGTGCCGAGTGCGGTGCGCACATCGGCGTCCTGCTCCGGGTGTCCCCACCGAACGGGGGGCGGGTCGTTCGCCCGCACCGAGCCCTTTGTGGCGCGGTGCGCGTTGTGCGCGTCCATGTCCACCAGTATGGGCGACCCTGTCGACCACTTCCGGCCGAATGACACCATCGCGGAGCAGGGAGGTTGATGTCGGTGGGTCGATGCTCCATGACGGTCATGCGTGTCCGCACACTCGCCGGCCCACCGCTTCGAGTGAGGTGCTCAGTAGTGGTAGGGATTTCGGAATTCTCTGGGAGACCGTCCTGTCCACCGCTTGAAGGCGTGCGAGAAATTGGCCGCATCGCTGTACCCAAGTTCCGCAGCGACCTCACTCACGGACATCGTGCGATCGAGTAGGAGAAGTACTGCGCGTTCGTGCAGCATCGACTGCTGCAATCCCCGGTATGTGGTCCCTTCTGCCGCAAGATGCCGCTTGAGAGTGCTGGTGGAGATCGCCATCTGACGTGCTATCCAATGGTGGGATGGCTGGCCGGGGTCTTTCTGCAGAATCTGACGCACTCTCTCCGAGAATGACGCCGTTCCGGTGCGCTCTGCGAAGGTTCGTTGAAGATCGGCGATGGCGAGTCGGTACGAGAGAGGGTCCGAGAATCGGCAAGCCATTGTCAGGGTGTCTTCGGGGACTTCGACGAACGAGACCGGAGCGTCGAAGGACAGTCGTTCCGCTGAGACGGACGGGTGACCAGCCATCACGGTCGGCGCGGGCCAGCTCAAGTGCAGTTTCACCGAGGACATGTCCCCTGCCAACATGTCGAGCAGTCGCAGCAGCGCACACCCGCCGTAGGTCACCACAAGGCAGTCGAGTGCCGGGTCACCGGTGTTCGCGGTGAGCCCGACCGAGAGGCCGTTGCCACTGGAGTTGAACTGCGACCTCAGCGCCGTCGAGATCAACGGCAGATAGGTGAGCAGCTCGACGATCTCGGCCACCGAGCCGGCACTGATCAAGGGAGCGCTCAGCGGACCGAAGGACGTCAGCTGCGCCTCTTCGGCGAACGCGATGCCGAACACGATGGCCTGGTCGATATCGAGCTCGGGGTAGACCTCCCGGAACCAACGTATCGGGACTTGGATGTCGTGCCGGATCAGGGTGGCTTCATCGGTGCCCTCGCGACGCATGATGGCACGCAGGCGTGAGGCGGCATCCGAATCGAGCGCGCGTTGCTCGAGGAGCTGCACGAACGCAAGCGGCGGGATCCCCTCGTCTCCGAGACTCATCTGGACCCCCTGAGCTGAATTCACATGTTTTCGACTCCGCTCAACATAGCCCTATCGCTGATGGGCGACGAAACTTCGGGCAAGGGCTTGCGACCGGGCTCTCACCCGTGCATGTCGCATCCGTACACACGAGGAGTTGTCATGGCAGTTGTCAAATTTGTTTCCCACGACGGCACAGAGCACGAGGCGTCGCTGGTCACAGGGCAATCGTTAATGCAGACCGCGACCGAAAACGCGATCCCCGGAATCGACGGAGACTGTGGTGGGGAGACTGCGTGCGGCACCTGCCACGTCATCGTCGATCCGCGATGGTCTGCGATGGTCGGACTATCCGGCGCGGACGAGGAAGAGATGCTCGCGATGAATCCGGAACGTCAATCGACCTCTCGGCTCTCCTGCCAGATGGTGTGCTCGGAAGAATGGGACGGCCTGGTCGTTCGAACACCCGAGTTTCAGCTGTGACCACGATGAAGGTAGGTAGAACGGCGATGAAGGTTTCCGGGATGATCGGTGACAAGATTCAGTCGGCCATCCCTATGGATCTGCAGATCCGGGGCGCACACGCTTATGACAAGGCGCGGCGCCGGGTGACGGGAACAAACGGTACCAAGTTGTTCGTCGAGAGCCCCCTCCCACCTGTCGAAGAGGTCGAACTAGCCGCTATCGATCTGAGCAACCCCTTCCTGTATCGACAGGGGCGGTGGCAGTCGTATTTCGAGCGCATCCGCAACGAGGCGCCCGTGCATTATCAACCCAACAGCCCATTCGGCCCGTTCTGGTCCGTCACGCGCCACGCCGATATCGTGGCGGTCGACAAGAATCATGCGGCGTTCTCCGCCGAGCCATTCATCGTCATCGGTGTGCCACCGCGCTTTCTGGATATCGAGATGTTTATAGCGATGGACCCACCGCGTCATGACAGGCAGCGGGCGGCGGTTCAGGGTGTGGTCGCCCCGAAGAACCTGCGGGACATGGAGAGTCTGATCCGATCGCGCGTCAGGGAGGTGCTCGACGACCTCCCTCTCTACGAACCGTTCGACTGGGTTCAGAACGTGTCGATCGAGCTGACCGCCCGGATGCTCGCCACCCTGTTGGACTTCCCCTACGAGCAACGCCGCAAGCTCGTCGAATGGTCAGATCTTGCCACCTCGATGGAACAAGCCAACGGCGGCCCCTCGGACCTCGACGAGGTGTTTGACGGCATGCGGGAGATGGCACGCGGTCTCAGCGAGCTCTGGCACGACAAGGCGGCGAGGAGGTCGGAACAGGAGGAACCGGGCTTCGATCTGATCACCATGTTGCAGAGCAACGACGACACCAGAGATCTGATCAAGCGTCCGATGGAATTCATGGGCAACCTCGTGCTGCTGATCGTCGGTGGTAATGACACGACGCGAAACTCGATGAGCGGTGGAGTTCTCGCGCTGAATCAATTCCCGGAACAGTTCGAGAAGTTGAAGGCCAACCCCGATCTGATCCCCAATATGGTGTCCGAAATCATCAGGTGGCAGACACCGTTGGCTTACATGCGCCGAATCGCCAAGGTGGACACCGTGTTGAACGGGCAGTTCATCCGAAAAGGCGACAAGGTGGTGATGTGGTACGCCTCCGGTAACCGGGACGAGCGCGTGTTCGAACGACCCGACGATTTCGTTATCGATCGGCGCAACGCTCGCAACCACATCGCCTTCGGATTCGGGGTACATCGGTGCATGGGCAACCGGCTGGCTGAAATGCAGTTGCGGATTCTCTGGGAAGAGTTGCTTTCGCGATTTGAGAACATCGAGGTTGTCGGCGACCCGGAATACGTACAGTCCAACTTCGTGAGGGGTATCAGCAAGATGACGGTGCGTCTGACACCCAAGCCCGGCGCATGACACAGCGAGCCCTGGTCATCGGCGCCAGCCATGCCGGAGCACAACTCTGCGCGAGTCTGCGCCAAGAAGGCTGGAGCGGAGAGATCGTCCTCATCGGGGACGAAGCAGCGACTCCATATCAACGCCCACCGTTGTCGAAAGCGTACTTGGCCGGCAGATGTGGACTGGGTGAGATTTCGATCCGCAGTGCGGACTTCTACTCCAAGCAGTGTATCGAGCTCGTGAATGCTCGTGTGGAGGCGATCGACCGCCCCGCTGGCCACATCGTTCTCGGTTCCGGGGATGTCATGGCGTACGACAAGCTCGCGTTGTGCACGGGTGCCCGCCCTCGTCGGCTCCACGTCCCGGGTGCCGATCTCGGTGGCGTCCATTACCTACGAACCGCAGCAGACGTCGACAACATCCGCGCGGCCGCCACGCGCGGACGGCGGGTGGTGATCGTCGGCGGCGGGTACATAGGACTGGAGACTGCCGCCTCGCTGCGCGCGCTCGGCCTGCACGTCACCGTCCTCGAGGCGACCACTCGTGTCCTCGAGCGTGTCACTGCACCCGATGTGTCGTCTTTCTTCGAGCGGATCCACCGAGAGAAGGGTGTCGACATCCGGACCAACGCAAGGGTCGAAGGCCTTTCCGGCAACAGGACGGTAAGGGAAGTGACCTTGACCAGCGGTGACACGATCCCCGCTGACCTCGTCATCGTGGGCATCGGTGTCGAACCGAACACCGACCTCGCGGACGGCGCCGGCCTCCTCGTCGACAACGGCATCGTGATAGACGACCATGCACTGACCGACGACCCCGACATCACGGCAGCCGGGGACTGCGCGAGCCACCGCATGGCCCGTTATGGCCGGCGTATACGGATGGAGTCCGTGTCGAGCGCAGGGGAGCAGGCCAAGGTCGCCGCCTCGACCATTTGTGGGAACACCAGGAGTATCGAGGCGCTCCCGTGGTTCTGGTCCGATCAGTACGACGTCAAGCTGCAGATCGCCGGACTCAACACCGGATACGACGAGGTCGTACTCAGTGGCGACCCCACCCGAGACCGCGACTTCAGCTGCTACTACCTCAACTCCGGCGAACTGATCGCGGCCGACTGCATCAGACGCCCTCGCGACTTCATGTTCAGCAAGCGGATCATCGCGAACCACCTTCCCGTTGTGAAGGCCGACCTGGTCGTCGGTGGTTCCGCGCGCAGTTGAGAACACGACAGCGAATCCGGCAGAAGCTACGCATTGTTCGGGAAGGCACCTCAGATGACCACCGTCCAACGCCACCTCTCGGCGGACGTTCGCGAACACGACGGTTCCGCCAGTCCTCGCAACTTGCCCGGCCGGCCTCCCTCGACACGGCGCCGACGAGTACCTGCGACGGGGACCCGTACGTCGACATTCGTGAGCGGCGCCGCGGGGGCCGGGACGGACGAAGCGGGAACGGTCCGGACTCCGACGTCAATATGCTTCCCGCAGCTGTACCAGAGAGACAGGCTCCGTCGAGATATCACCTCGCCGGCACTCTCGTTCAGCAGGTCTGCATGAACGAGGCGTCGACATCGTACTTGGGGGCAACCAAGTTTCTCGACATCGACCACGAGTCCGTCCAGGCGTTCGCCGCCGCCGCAGTTGGGGAGGCGCGCACCGACCGGGACAAAGTGAAGCGGCTCTTCGCGGCCGTCCGCGACCAGATCTGGTACGACCCCTATGCCATCTCGGACGATCCGGCCCACTATCGCGCAAGCTTCGTCCTTGAGACGGGTCGCGCCTACTGCGTTCCGAAAGCAGTACTGCTGACCGCAGTGTGCCGCGCGGTAGGAATTCCGGCGTTGGTGGGCTTCGCCGACGTGCGAAATCATCTGCAGACCGACGCGTTGCGCACTTCAACGGGCACGGACCTGTACGTCTACCACGGTTATAGTCGCCTCTACATAGAGGGCAGGTGGCTCAAGGCCACGCCCGCGTTCAACAGCGAGTTGTGCGATCGATTCGGGGTCCCGGCAATGGAATTCGACGGCAGGCATGATGCCCTGCTGCACCCCTTCACCGCCGACGGTGCTCGACACATGGAGTATGTGCGCGAACGCGGCGTCTTCGATGACCTGCCTTTGAGCGCGGTTCTGACCGTGCTTCGGCACACCTACGGACCGCTGATCTTCACATGCGCTCGCGGCGTCTCTGATTCCGCCGCGGACCCGGGCGGCGGCCCCCAGCCCGACGTCCCGGCACCGTCGGTTACATCGGACGAACCGTGCCGGCGTCCACCATCTGCATCGACCGATGTCGACCCGAAGAGGAACTGACATGTCACACGGACTGATCGAAAACTACCCCCACCAGATCGGTGGACACTGTGGTTCTGGTGCCATGCGCGACCTCTTGCACTGGCACGGCTTGGGGTGGGGCAGACCACCCGCTGAAGGGCTGGTGTTCGCGCTCGGTGGAGATCTGGGATTGTCTTACCTGCGATCGGATGGCCTTGTTCCGCCTGTGTACCTGGTGGGCAGAGGTGCCGATTTCGAGATCGACCTGCCACGCAGGCTGGGAGGACAAGTCGAAGTTCTCACCACGGACGATCCTCGTCAGGGGTGGTCGTGGGTTCGAGACGAGATCGACGCAGGTAGACCCACCTTGGTGTGGGGTGACATCGCGGAACTGCCCTACCTGAAAGTTCAGCTACAGATGAGCCGGCACGACATCGTGGTGATCGGTTATGACGAATCCGAGGGAACGGTGACGGTCGTCGACAACGACCGAGCCGACGTGCAGGAGATCCCGTTCGAAGCCCTGGCGCGAGCACGCTCATCCACGTCTTTTCCACAACCGACTCGTCACTGCACCTTCCGCATCACCTGGCCGGACAGACTGCCTGACATCGCGACCGTTGCGGCCGAGGCTTTCGCTCAGTCCGCTGTCAGTATGCGCCACCCGACGAGACCGGGAATTGCGGATCTGGCAGAGGCCCAGGAGCAAGGATTGGTCGCGGTCGACCGATTGGTACAGGACGTGAGGGGCTGGGTTGATCTCCCGGTGTACGACCTCGAGATCCTGCTGTTCAGCCTCAGTATGTTCATTGAGAAAGCCGGTACCGGGGGCGGTCTGTTTCGCCGGCTACTAGCCGACGGATGCGAGGAGGTAGCACGCCTGACCGGAAACGAGGCGACCGCGAATCTCGCTGCCGCGGCCGGTCGGTGCGCTCAAGTATGGACCGAGACTGCCTGTGCATGCAGGGACCGTGGTGTCGACGCACAGGTCCGCGCTGCGAGGGTGGCCACAACGGTAAGCCAATTGCCCGCACTCGAATCCGCGCTCGTGGACGCCCTGGAGGCTGCCTCACGGTCACTAGTTGCCACGGACCACGCGGGAGGCTCGATGTGGACGGAGCAACACAGCGCGCGACGGACACCGAGCGAATGACAGACCGCTGGCGGGCACCACGATCAGGGGTCTCGTCCACCGAGACCTGTGAACCGATCGTCGCGAAGCTGTCACTTCCGTTAGAGGCCGTTGTCGCGACTGCGTCGCTGCGGGCACCTGTGAGTCGTCGACCGGTTACTGCGTGAAGCGCGGGACGCGCCCCGGCCGAGACGCACGCCTGACTCGACACGCTGTCGGGGCAGACAGTTCGGACACCGCCGGTGCACGTCTTCTCCGACGGCAGGTAGACCGACGACTTGGGCTGCACGACATAGTGTCATCAACAGAGAGGCATGAACATGGACAATCTCGGGGACCCGGTCGCCGGGTCGGCAGGTCCCGACATCGAGAGCTGGGTCAGCGCGTTTCGGGTCCCGAGAGCCGACACGATGGAGTTGCCGCCTCACCACCCCCACTGCCTCGGTTGCGGTCCGGCGAACCCGCACGGACATCAGTTGGCGGTGCAGCGTGAGCAGAACGGCGTCATCGCTCACCACCGTTTCGACGAGCGTCACGTGGGAGCTCCCGGGATAGCTCACGGAGGGGCTGTCGCGACCGTTCTCGACGATCTTTTCGGTTTCCTGCTCTACACCGTTGGTGAACTCGCCGTAACGCGCCGCCTGGAGATCGACTACCGTGCACCAGTACTTCTCGCCAACCCGTACGTCCTGCGCGCAGGGGTAAGAGGCCGAGTCGGCCGCAAGCTGGATCTCACGGCCACGATGAACGATTCCGAGGGTCGCTCTGTGGCCACCGCCACGGCCCTGTTCATCGTGGTCGAACTCGACCACTTTGTGCGGTCGCAGGCCGATCTCAGGGGTGAGCATTGTTCGGACGGACAATGATCCGGCCCGGTTTCGCTTCATCGGAGGCACTCCCGCTCCGTCACACACATGCTCGAGGCCTCGAGTGTTCGGCCCCGGATGACACCTCGGGCATGTGCTGAAATTTCATTCACGATGACCCCGGGGGCGCGGTTTGCATCAATCGCGCGGGCTGCTTCTCAGTCTCGCTGCCTACTCCTGCATGCCAGGCCGCTAAACGGGGCTGCTGGGGCCGGGGGCGAAGAATGCCAGTACGACGGCCGCAGTGGCCGTGATGAGCGCCAGTGCGAGCGTGGCTTGTCCGCTGCCGTGTACGAACGCAGTTCGTGCGAAGTCGACCAGCGGCTCAGCCACCGGCCCTGCACGATCAGCAACCTGCAGGGCCGTGGCAAGGGAATCCTCGACTGGACCGCGAGCAGCTTCAGGCAGCTGGGGCAGAGCCGGCTGGATGCGGTCGCTGTACCCAGCGGCGAGCACGCTGCCGGCTACGGCAATTCCGATAGCAGCACCGATCTCGCGGGCAGCGTCGTTGACGGCGGCCGCGACCCCGTGCTTGGCCTCGGGGGTGTCGGCGACAATAGCGAAAGTCGCCGGGGCAGTGCACAACCCCAGCCCAGCGCTCATGATCAACAGAGGCCACAGCAGATCCATGTACTGCGCCGCGACAGTCAACCGACTCACCATCACCAGTCCCGTGGCGATCGCGCCCAGGCCGACCACAGTCATGATCCGAAGTCCGACGATGCCCGACAGCCATGGCGCGATCACCGAGATCACGATCAGCGGCACCACCATCGGCGTCAGCGCCACGGCGGAAATGAGTGGCCCGTACCCGAGAATCAATTGCAGATACTGCACCAGGAGCAAGAACACCCCGAAAGTCACCAGAAACTGAACCGACACCGATAGAGCGCCGGCACCGAAGCCACGGCGAGCAAACAATCGAACATCGAGTAGCGGTGCTGCCGAACGCAATTCGATCACCACGAATACCACCACCGCGACGGTGCCTAACACGGCACTGACGGCGACAACAGGGTCCAACCAGCCACGAGCCGGCACCTCGATCACGGCGAAGACGATCGCGGCGACCGCAACTGCCACAGTCACCGCACCGATCCAGTCCACCGGAGGATGTTCATCCTGGCGAGACTCGGCGATCGTGCACGCCAATCCAGCCAGCACCACCCCCGCTGCGGTCAGCCCGACAAACACTGAGGTCCACGACCATCGCTCCAGCAGAATCCCGGCGCCGAGGATTCCGAGAACTGCACCGGACCCAGCGACTCCGGCCCACACCCCCACAGCACGGCCACGGTGCGCAAACGGGAACCCCGCAGTCAGTATCGACAAGGTCGAGGGCATGACGAGCGCTGCCCCCGCTCCCGCGAACGCACGAGCAACGATCAGCCACACAGGGTCGTCGAGAAACAGTGGTAGCGCCGACGCTGACGCGAACAGTGCCAGCCCGGCAATCAGGACCCCACGACGGCCGTAGCGGTCACCAATGGCTCCTGCTGGCAGCACCAAACAAGCCAGCACCAACGTGTAGCCATCGACGATCCAGGTCAGTTGGGCTTGTGTCGCTCCTGTCGTGACAGCGATCTCGGGCAGCGCCGAGTACAGGGCCGCCATCGCGGCCACCACCAGGGCCACTGCCATACAGGACACAATCAGCATCCACCACTGAGCTCGAGTCCATCGCGTCGCTCCGATATGAGTCGATCCACATTCGCCCACCGGAGCGCCTCCTGTAATGGAACTAGCAGTATCGGTACAAGACCATTGGTATCACACCGCCGGGGGTGTGACAGGATACGCAGGTCGTCGACGACCGGAACGTGGTGAGAGGAGAATGCCGCACATGGCCGATCCTCTCGATCCCGTCGATCCCCGGCTAGAGCGCTCACGCATGCGGTTGCTCGATGCCGCCAGTCAACTGCTGACCACGGGCGGCGTGGAGGCCGTCACGGTCGAAGCGGTCACCCGGATGTCGAAGGTCGCCCGTGCCACCCTGTACCGCCACTTCGGAAGTACCACACAGTTGCTGGCCGCCACCTTCGAGCGTCTACTTCCTCCCGTGGATTCGCCTACCGAAGACGGATCGGTGCGCGACCGCCTGATATCGCTGCTCACCGCCCAGGCAGACCTCATCGAACAGGCGCCGGTTCAGATGACCACACTGGCGTGGCTGGCCATGGGATCGATCAGGGGCAGCGATGCCAGGCACCATGAACTCGACCCCGGAGCGGTCAAATCACTCCGCGCCCGTGTCATAGAGCAATACCGGCAATCGCTCGATCAAATCCTCACGACCCCCGACGCCCGCGCCGCGCTCGGCGAACTCGACACCACCTTCGCGCTCTTGCAACTACTCGGCCCGATAGTGTTCTCACGCCTCACGGGTCTGCGCCCCATCGATGCCGACGACTGCAGACGCCTCGTCGACAATTTTCTCGCCGCACATGGAACAGGCTGCGAAGGGAGTCGCTGATCATCCGTGCACGCATTGACACCGGGCCTGCATTCAAAGCCTTCCACCGATTCGTGGGGCGGTGTCAGTTTCTACGGGAGAATTCTGCGCAGCGACATGAACTGGGACTGAAAGTGGCACCGTCGACATGTACAGGCACGAGTGTTGCCGATGTCGTGCGCGAGTTGCAGGAACCCGGTGGGGACACCGAACGGCTCCGGAGCCGGTCCCACGCCGAGGTGGCGTACTCGGTGTAGGCGCTGGTACCGGCGGTGCCGGTGAACCAGTACAGCGACACGTGATCGAGCACCCGATCGGCACCCAGCACGTCCTCCGGCAGTGCGCTGATCGGCCACGTCCACGCCGCGAACTTGTCCACCATCCACGCCAGTTGCCCCACCGGGGAGTCGGTCAACCCGTACGCGAGGGTCTGCGGGCGCGTCGACTGCACCGCGATGTAGCCGTACTCGGTGCGCATGAACTTCCCGACTCGGGCCAGCCGGTCCCTCTCGAGATCGGTCAGTGCGCTCAGCGTGGCGTCGTCGACGGACTCCGGCGCCGTGAAGGTCTGCGAGCCAATGATGTGCACGCCCACCACCCGGTCGGGTGCGTGCCGTGCGACCGCGGGGGCGACCGCGGCGCCGATGTCGCCGCCCTGCACCGCGAACTTCTCGTACCCCAGCTCGGTCATCAAGCTCACCCATGCTGCTGCTGCGATGCGGTCGGTGTCCCACGGCTCGGGTGTCGGGCCGGAGAGGGTGAAACCGGGCAGTGAGGGAACGACGACGTCGAAGGCGTCTGCGGGGTCGACCGGGTCGGTGAGCGCGTCGATGATGTCGAGGAACTTGAACACCGACCCGGGCCACCCGTGCGTGAGGATCAGCGGCAGGGCGCCGGGCTGCGGGGATCGGACGTGGATGCGTGTGCCGTCAATGCTGGTGGTGAACTGCGGGAACGCGTTCAGGCGTGCTTCGCGGGCCCGCTAGTCGTAGTCGGTTCGCCACAGTCCGGCGAGATGCCCTAGTGCACCGGCACACCGGTGCCCCAGGAGTCACCGGGAAGCGGCGCCGGCCACCGCGTGTGCTCCAACCGACTGTGGAGGAGGTCGATCTCGTGCTAGGGAACGTGGAGTACGAACGGTTCGATGCTCACACCTGCGAGCCCCTGCGATCGAGGACAGTCGCAGTCCGCAACCGACAGAGCCCTGATCCGGCATCATCTGTTCATCTCCCCGTAGGCCGGGAAGGACCAGCCGACCCGCCTCCGTTGCGGTACCCGCGCAGGTTGGCGATGAATGACCGCTCGTTCGCACCTGACTGAGAGTCAATGATGGCCGTCACGTCGTCGCAGCCATGGCAGTTGCCGAACGAACTGCGTTCCCTGTTCGCCGAATGAGGCATCTTCCACTCGGAAACCTCCCGCGAGTCGACACGTGTCGGATCGTCGGCTGCGCCGCCGCGTCACCGCGGCAACCTAGCGAGGACAGCGCCGCCTACCAAGAGGCCATACGCGATTCGCTCGGCCCGCGCTCGGCCTGCGTCAAGGCGCCGGCCGCGGCAGGGCAGGGTGGACGTCGATGACCGAGATCCGTCCCACCCCGCTGCCACCGGACTGGGTCCACGCCGCTGAAATGTCGACTGGTCGGTACGGTCGGACGATGCGCCGGTGGGGTCGGTCGATCGCGTCGGCCATCGTGATCGTCGGTGTCATGGGCGTGATCGGCTGGCCCGCTCCTCGCCCGCCTGCGGCGCCGCTCTCCGAGCCCACCTGCGTCGGATACCTGCATGGGGTGCCTGCGGGCGCGATCCTCGATCCCCAGCACGACACGGGCAGTCGCCCACCCGGCTTCGACACCGTCGCCGTCGTGCGCTGCGAACCGGCGGAGGCGTTGATCGTCGACCAGGAGGTGACGCGGGTGCGGATGACCACCTTCACCGGCGACGTCGCGGCCGTGCAGGCGGCGTTCGACCGACGGTCCCCCAAGGTCACCTTCGACCGGTTCTTCTTCTGCTCGGGGGACTACCCGGTTCCGGTGGTCGCCGTGTGGTTGGTGAACGACGACGGTCTCGGGTACCGGCCGGCGTTGCCGCGCACCCGCTGCGGCAGAACCGACTTCACCGCCCTCGACACGACCGAGGGACTGACTGTCGTCGACGCTGTCGTCATCACGGCGCAGCCGCACGAATGACTCGACCGCACGGCTCCGGTGGACTGCAGTGCCCGTGAGTGTCGCTACGGTTCATCTCGGCCGGGATTCGGCAGCGTCGACGGTCGCGCAGGGCGCACCAGTGAATCGAAGCGGAGCTACAGGTGGCGGAAGATCCGGACGTGGCGCAGGCACGGGTGTTTCTTCAGGCGTTGATCGAGGAGACGACGGCCGTGGCCGCGCAGCTCGATGATGCGCGCCGGCTCGCCGCCGAAGCTCGGGCCCGGGGCAACACAGCACTCGGTCTGTGGCACGAGCAGCAGCTCAAGGCCCACAAGCGGACGCTGCGGGAGCTGTCCCGCCAGTCGGAGAATCTGCGCGCCAGGTTCTCGCTGGCCGCGGAGTGACCATTACCTGTGCGAACAATATAACCGGAACATTGACTCAGTGGTGACATGGGTCGACTCTGAACAGATGACAACCACCAATAAATCGGAGCATCTCGCGGCGGTGCAGGATCGACTCACCGCCGCCCTGCCCGGGGTGAGTCGACACGACATCGAACAGACCGTGGCCGCGGAGTACGCCCGCTTCGAGGGGCGTGCGGTTCGAGACTTCGTTCCGCTGTTCGTCGAGCGCAATGCTCGTCAGGCGCTTCGCTCCGCTGTGTACTGACGCCGCACCGACACAGAGCAGTGCACGGTCACCCAGGTCAGGGGGACCGTGCACTGTGGTCGTTTCAGGGACCTGATCGTGCCCGATGTCGGGTGGTCAGGTCCGCCGAATCAGCTGAAGAAGCTGAGTCCGTCGAGGAAGTCGCCGGCGCCGCCGAAGATGTCGGACAGGGCGCCGAGGAAGTCGACGAAGCTGGCGAGGTCGGTGATCATGGGAGCTCCCGTGGTGGTCGAGTGGTCGAGGCAGGAATGCCGTTCATTGGTACCGATCGCCGGTGAACGAACAGTGATGAATGGATGACCGCGACGTATTCGCGTCCGTGAACGGTTCGCGTCAGATCGGGTCGATGACCAATAACTGCGCCCAATATGAGGCGGCGTGCTCGCCGAGGTAGGGGAGCAGGGTGTCGAAGAGAATGTAGGACATCGGAGCACTCCTGAGTGGCGGCGGTTCGAGCTGGCCAGCGGGATGCGGCGAATGCAAGAGTCCCCCCCGCGCACGTGACTCAGGTGGCGCCGCGGTGAACGGACGGTGTCGACTCGCGCACTGACCGGCGCCCTCGGTCGCCGGGCGCGATCATGGTCCGGTGGGCAGCAACCAGACCGAGAACCTGCGCGGGATGATCGAGTACGCACGTCGGTGGTTGCCCTACGGCGACGGTCCCGACGACGAGATCCTCGTGACATTCGGGATTGCGGGACACCAATTCTACGAAAGGCTCGGCCGGATCCTCGACAGTGGGGATCCTGTGCACCGCTGCAGCTACCGATCCGGTCGTCACCCGGATCGACGATGTCCAGTACGCGAGCGGGGAGGGCCCGTGCCCGCAAGCGGCGACTACTCGGCACATCGTGCGCGTCACCGGGGCGCAGGCGAGGGCTCTTTACCCGCGGTTCTGGGCCGGTCAGGCCGACTTCGGGATGCGCAGCTTCTTGTCAGCGCCGTTGACGGTGGACGACACCCACGTCGGAGCGCTCAATCTCTACAGCCGGGGCGATCACGGGTTCGACCGCCTCGATGAGGCGGCACTGCGGATCTATGTGATCGCCGCCGAGAGCACGCTGCATGCCGCCACCAGAGTCGCGACCCTGCAGGGCACAGTCGACGGCTACGTCAAGGCGATGCAGACCCGTGCCGCGATCGAGCAGTGCAAGGGCATTCTCCAACTGCTGCTGGGGGTGTCGGAGGAGAAAGCATTCGACCTGCTCACATGGCGCTCACAGAACACCAACGTCCCGGTGAGACAGTTGTGCGAGCAGTTGCTGCACGACATCGCAGAACAAGAATGGACCGACGAGTCGACCAGGACCGATTCGGAAAGGTCTTCATGAGCGTGCACACCCGCACACCACGCTGACCCGTCGATGGCCGTGTTGCCCTGGGCCGTTCTCACGCGCCCGGCAGCGCACGTCAGTTGATAAAGAGACGACCGAAGCACCACATAGGAACATCGGAAGAGCGAGCACAGTGCGCAGGCCGCTGCTTGACCTACGCACCGTGTACAGGTGCAGCGGGGCACCTGGTGGCAGAGGTGCCACAGACTCCGGGGTACGAAACAGCCATGCGCACATCCAACGAATACGTTCAGTTCTGAACAAACAGTTCAGAAGTTCGCCCGCGCAGTCGTCCGAACTCGCGGAACACCTCGGCAGCTCGAAATCACACGAGACGTCGTCGCGATTGGGTCGTAAAACAGGCTCCCGCGCCTTGCTGAAAGTAACGATATTCATTGCCGATAATTTATATTATGACATATTGTAGATTGGTTATCAGCACTTGGCGCGAATATCTCTGCTTCGTGTAACTGCCCCCGTGCTTCGCCGATACTCGCCTGAGCTGCATCGATACCATCGGCATGCACATCCCAGGTCCACATCTAGGCGCCGCTCCGATGAGACAGTGTCACGACAAGCAGCCCGGTCTGAGCAGGCGTTATGGCAGCCATCGTTGCAGTTTGAGCTCTTCAAGTGCAGAATATGCAGACAGACGAAAGGGTGCTGACGTGGACCGACGTGAAGTTGGTGGTCGATTGATCTACCTTCCGGCCGATAGTTCCGCATCCTCCGAAGCCTTCCTCGACGATGTCCTCGTCGGCTGGCGACGCGCGCAGATCACCCAGAATTTCCGTGCGAGTACCGCCGACCGCCGAATCAAACTGATCCATCGCATGGTCGACTTCGTGGGATCCCCACCGTGGCAATGGTCCCCGCACGATGCCGACGAGTTCTTCGCTCATCTGCGTGGGGTACGCAATCTCTCTCACGCCACGATTCGGGCGTATCAGTCCGACGTCCGACTGTTCTTGGAGTACGCGACCAACCCCGTCTACGAGTGGAACGAGAACTGCGGGCGGCTGTTCGGGACCGTGTTCTCGCAGGTGATCACCGAATTCAACCGAGCCACTCATGTGCAGACCAACGACACCCAGGACAAGCGGCGCCCGTTCACCAGGGCGGAGCTACAGCAGTTCTTCGACCTCGCCGATCTCGAGCCGGAACGAATCCTCAACTCGGGACGCAAAGGCGCACTTGCTGCGTGGCGCGATGCGGTGGCGTTCAAGGTCTTGTACGGGTGGGGCCTGCGGGCCGGCGAAGGGCGACAGCTGCAACTGGTCGACTGTTCACGAAACGCCCGTGCCCCTGGTTTCGGTGAATGGGGACTGCTGCGTATCAGGCACGGAAAAGCGATGCGCGGTTCACCCGCCAAACAACGCACAGTCCTGGCCGTATTCGACTGGGCTGCAGAGGCACTCGAGCACTGGGTCAACTACGGCCTACCCCGTTACGGACAGCCGCTCGTCGATCTGTTCCCCACCGACCGCGGAGGTGTTGTCGCCGGCAGAGACCTGTGGAAGCGGATGCGAAACCTGGTGGACGAGCTCGGCTTCCCGCCGGGCTTGGACCTGCACTCGCTCCGACGCGCGTATGCAACTCATCTACAGACCGAGTACGGATACGACTTGAGCTTCGTGCAAATGCAGCTCGGCCACGAACACGCAGCAACGACCTCGATCTATACGATCGCCTCCCCCGACTACCGGGCACGCCATCTGGAACAAGTGTTGTCGAACACGCTGCGTCGCAGCGTCGGTGGACGAGATGGTGCGAGAGGAAAGGCAGACGATGAAACGTGAAATACAGTATCGCTGGCGTGTGCGTGAACACATGGCACGCGTTGGAATGAAGAACAGTCGTGACCTCGTGGAACCGTTGCGGGACAGAGGAATTACCCTGTCCGAATCACAGATCTACAGGATCGTCGGACAGGAACCCGAACGCATCGCGTTCAGTGTTCTCGTTGCCCTCTGCGACATCTTCGGCATCGAAGCCGGCGACCTCGTGACCTACACCGCGACAGACGCGAGTCGTCGACGAGACAAGCGTGCAGTGAACTCACCCAAGGACGTTCCGCTGCTGGACGCTTACCGGCCCGTCAGGGCGCGAATCACCGACGACGATGCCTGACCGTCCCAGAGGCCGACCGCGTACGGTCGGCGGATCGAAGGTGTGCGATCGCTGCACTATCGCTGTTTCCCGGCACCGAGTCCGATGGCCCACCGAATCGCTCTGCGGTGCGTGCTTCACCGCTGCAGTGCGCACCTACGGCCGCTGCGCACTGTGCGGCATCGAACGAATGACACCCGGGCTATCACCCGCCCGGCAGTCGATCTGCCGGGAATGCGCAGGCATCACCACTGCCCTCGACTGCACGAACTGCGGCCGCGAGGCCGAGCGCCTACGTGGTGGACATTGCGCACGATGCGTCGTCACCGCAGACCTCACCGCGGCTCTACGACCGCACGATCCCCCAGACCTCCGACTCAAACGGCTCGTCGCAGAACTGGCGAAGGTGTCACGTCCGGAGAGCATCGTTACCTGGATGCGAGGCAAATCGGCTGCCGAGCTGCTGCAGAAGATCGGTGACCGTGAGCTGATGCTCTCGCACAGTGCCTTCGACGAGCTACCCCCTGGCCGACACGTCGAACACCTTCGAGAAATGCTGGTGGACCTTCACATCCTGCCCGACCGCGGTAATCCTCGACTCGCCCGGTTCCAGACGTGGCTCGAGAACCGGCTCGACACACTCGCAGACCGACCAGATGTTCGCACCGCTCTCGAACAATTTGCCCGATGGCATCACCTTCGCCGCATCCACGGAAACCGAATCCGCAACATGGACAACGCAACTCGAACCGCGAAGCAAGAGATCACCGAAGCCGGGAAGTTCCTGATCTGGCTGAGCGAGAACCATCACGTCACTGTCGACGCACTGACTCAGGCCCACGTCGACGAGTACTTCTCCACTGGGACCACCACCCGAATGGCAGCACGCAACTTTCTCCAATGGCGAGCCAAAACAGGGATCGGCAAGCGCTACCACCTGAAATACCCGCGAGGCTCGGCAAACACCACTCGCCTCATCCCACGAACGCTTTACACTGATTCGAACAGTCCTCGAGTCGGAGGCAGTGGTGCTCAACAACCGGATCGCTGCACTGATGCTTCTTCTGTATGCGCTGCCGGTCCGCCGGATCGCCGAAATGCGCACGGAGCAAGTAGAAGTCACACCAACGGGAATCAGCCTCCACCTCGGTGAACATCCTGCGCCAGTGCCCGAACCGCTACTCCCCCTCTTCCACGAATACTTGACCTCACGCGCCAACCAGCGCACCACCAACAATCAATCCCCGTGGCTGTTCCCAGGAACACGGGCCGGGCATCACATCACCGAGCAGACCCTTCTGAATACACTCAGACAGGTCTTCGGCATCAAAATCCTCGCGATTCGCAACGCAGCGCTGCACGACCTGACCAAAGAACTCGACGCCGCAACGCTCGCCGACCTACTCGGATACAGCAACAAGGTGATGAACATTCACGCCGCTCGCTCGGGCGTCCCGATGGGCAGCTATCCGGCGATTGGATCACGCACGACGTGACTACCCGCCCTTTTTGAGGTCATTCAAGACTTCTATCCACGCAGTCGGCCCCGAAGCCTATCCACGGCATTCGCACTACCTCTGAGATTGCGTACGCCCTATGCAGACTTCATACGATGCATTGGCGGGACTCGGCTGCGAGATCGTCGTCGTGCCGTTGTCAGAGCCATTCCTGCAGCAACCTGGGGTCACAGGAGCGGATCGCGCCGTCAACCGGAATTGACAAGCGGCCGATGTCAATTTACATTGACACCATGACCGAAGCCACAACACTCGCCGCAGCCGCCAGCAGCCCTGATCCTGCCGAAGGGCTTCGCGCAGTGCTAGCACTGCGTCGACTGCTCGAGCGTCTCGAAGCAGTCCAAGTTCGCAATGCCCGCAACCAGGGTTGGCCCTGGCAATTGATTGCGGACTCGCTCGAAGTCAGCAGACAGGCCGTGCACAAGAAGCACGGCGGACAAGGGAGGTAGATGATGTTCGAGAAGTTCACCGCAGCAGCTCGACTCACCGTGATCGGTGCGCAGGATGTCGCCCGCGAACTGCAATCGTCGCGTATCGGCGTCGAGCACCTGATGATTGCTGCGCTCGACGGTGCCGACGAGTCGCTAAGGACTCGAATGACCACGCTTGGAGTCACTTCCGAAGCAGTTCGCTCGGTGGTACAGGTCAGCGCTGGGCTGGGGCCCGCAGATGCTCACGCGCTGAAGTCGATTGGAATCGATCTCGATGCCGTTGTCTCGCAGGTCGACGCCGCATTCGGTGCCGGAGCCCTCGATCGCAAGCGCGAACGGGCACGGCGGCATTTACCCTTCGACAAAGCTGCCAAAAAGGCACTCCGGCAGTCGATGAAAGAAGCAGTTGCACTCCGAGACCGCGATATCGGTGTAGCTCACGTTCTGCTCGGGGTTCTTGCGCAGGATGACTCCACGGTGCGCACTCTCCTGCCGGCCGGCGTGACGGTGGCTCGTGCACGCGGCGCGATCTCACCACTGACTACCTAGCGTTTCTCGTCAACGGAGCCCATGAACACCGCGTTTATCAGTCGTATCCCGCCATCGGCACGGACCTGGCATTGTCGACCTTCCCAATTGGGGATTCGTCTGCTGTTCTTGTCGGCGGGGGCCGTATCCGGTCTGCCGTTCGCCGGGACGATCATCCAGCGCGTCGGGGGCAAGACGCGTGATCGCTCCGGGCGTCGTCGTCTCAGCAGTGGGACTGGGTGCGCTCTCCGTCGGGCCGGAATCAGGTTGGTCGGTCTTCGCGGGTGACGCGCTCTATCTGATCGGAATGGGGATGGGTATCTGGGAAGTGAGCATGGATGTCGTGGGCGCTCGCGTGGCACATCTTCTCGGCAATAACGCCATACTTCCTCGACTTCACGCCACGCTCAGTATCGGAACGGTCGTCGGATTGGAGGGTCAGCGAATACCTCGAGATCAGATAAGAGACTTACCCAGTGGCACGCGAAAGCCCAGCTCAGGCGTCCGCGCGGACGTTCCCGGCTACGCCCTCCCGGTAACGACTTTCATTGCCGATAATTGAGATTATGACATGCATGCAGTTCAGAAGGTTTATAGCCGAGTTTAACTTGGTCCGCGACTCCAAACCCGCGTAGTTCTAGTCGAACAGGTCGAGCAGGTTGCCGGCGTCTGCTGTAGTGGCAGGAGTTAGATAGGAGGTGCGGGTTTCGATCTGGACGGCGAGTTGGATCGGGGTGGTGCCATGGGTGAATTCGGCATCGACAATGCGGTCGATGCCGGCGCCTATGAGCGGGGTTAGGCGCTCGGAAACGGCGTGCAGGGCATGTTCACGTGTCTGTCCGGCGTGAACAATGAGGTTGCGTTTCCGGTACAGGCGCGCGAACTCACGGCGCAGTACGGTGCGAAGCTTGCTGATCTCACCACTGGGGTCGGCAAGCGCCGGCCGCACTCGGTCGAGAGCGAGTCGGTCTCGGTCGTTATCGAACTGCACCGGTGCAGTGGCGTCGACGGCGCGCTGCTGGAACAGTTTCGCCCGCGCAAGGTTCGTCAGCTGTGGTTCTGCGATGTCGGTGGCGAGGGCGTCAGTGTTGTCCCGGGCGTATGCCCATGCGAGGTCTGTAAACTCGGCGCGCAGTGCGCTGGCTGCGATGATGGCGGCGATGCGGCCGGCGGCGACGTTGTCGGTGTCGCCCGGCCCTACGAGCAGCGATTCGATCGCCGACCATCCACTCATCACCGCGATGTGCGGTGGGCTGGTGCGTAGCGGCTGAAGCAGCGCGAGGGCGTTGACGATGCGGTCTGGGGGTGCGGTGAGGTCGCTGATCCTGCCGTGCCGTTCAAATGCCCTGATCTCGATGCTTCGGTCGGTGTCGGAGGTGCCGTATGCCTGCTTCTTCTCCCGCGACCACATCCGCGAACAGATCGTCACCGGTGTCGCGGTGGCGCGAGTGCCCAGAACGAACTTTGTTTGCAGGTCGAATACCGCCGCCCGCGCCCGGTCGACGGCGGTGTTGATCTCCCGCGCGTCCACCGTAAGCAGAAATGATCCCTGATTGCGGATCGTGTCGGCATCAGGGGCGTAGGCGTCTTTCCATGCGGAGGTCTCGGTGGCGTCGAACCACCCCGGCGCGGCGCCGGCGCTGACGTCGAACGGTGGTGTGGTCACTACCGGAACACAGAAGATGAAAGTCTTTTCCGGGCGCGCGAGCCGCTCCTGCCCGTCGCGTAGAAACTCTGCCACCGATGCCGCACGTGGTGACCTCGCGTACTGAGCGAGCCAGGTGTAGATGCTGGACTTGTGATAGCC
The DNA here is from genome assembly GCF_055193735.1 of Rhodococcus sp. K11/5. Lineage (NCBI taxonomy): Bacteria > Bacillati > Actinomycetota > Actinomycetes > Mycobacteriales > Nocardiaceae > Rhodococcus > Rhodococcus sp. K11/5. Next base: position 30,506 of record NZ_JBUXET010000001.1, on the reverse strand, counting down.
GTGATCGAGCAGATGCGCCCCGATGCGGCGGGCCGCGTCCTGCGTCCCGATCGGCTTGTCGGACTCGAACACCGTCGCCCACTGTTCGAGGTAGTCGGTGCGCGCGCGGTCGACTTCCGCGCGCAGAGTCAGCCAGGCGTGTCCTGTGTCCGCGCTGCCCGCTTTGACCTTGTCGATCGCTGCGAGCAGTTGTTTGCGGTTGACGATTCCACGATCGTCACGCGTGACGGCGAGCAGATCGGCCTTCATGTCTTTCAGCGCGGGCTCGGGAAACTCGGGGTTGATGCACGAGTCGAGCAGTTCGTCACCCAAGCGTAGGGTTCCGCTCTGCCACAACCGGCGCTGCCAATGGGTGTGGGTCGAGGTCAGCTCGCTCAACCGAGATACGAACCCCGCCTGTCCCGGCTTTTCTTCGATCGGCACGCGTGCTAGTCTGTCAGACGTAAATGGGTCCAGTCGTTCGACTTCGGTCTGCCATTGGCCCATTCCTTCTTAGAAGGCGGCAGGGTCCTGGATTTGTCCAGGACCCTGCTTTGGTATGCGGCCCCTTGGCTGGGCACTGCTCTAGGCCGGGGCTATCGACACGCCGCTCACCGCGTCGTGGCTGTTCACCAGTTACGAGGTGCGTGCCGATCAGGTCTACGACGTCGTCGGTCACGGTGACGCCCCGGTCAGCGACAACGGCGGGTGGATGCTGGAGTCGGTGGTGAACCTGCCGTCCTCCCCCCGACGACGGAAACTAGGACACCTTGCTCGAGGAGTCGGATCGGACCGCTGCTGCTGGTTCACCCCGTTCTCCCCGGACCGAGTACGAGACCCGGCGCGCCCGTTCCGCCGATGACAGTGCGCCGAGCAACACCCACACCAGACAGTGTCAGCGAGGAACGGAGTGAACGTCGTCGGAGGCGCGGAGGCCGACGGACGGTGACCTTTTCGCGGATACCGAGCTTGACCGAAACTATAGGTTTTCCTGGAGCCACTCGTTGACTTCAGAGGAGATCCTGATAGATGCCCACGACGAGTTTGTGACTGTGACGACGACAACGGCGTCGTTGGCGTCGATGTGCTCCATGATTCCTTCGAGGAGCTCCATGGACGTCAGAGTCGTCTTCACGAAGAAACTGCTCTTGAGGGGCTTGGCCCAGCTCTGGTGCGACTTCAGATAGGCAATGAGTTTGGCGTAGTCCTGGCCTGTTTTGTTGAGGTCGTAGTTGACCCAGTGAACTGACACGTCATCTTCTCCTGTACTCGGTTCGGTCATCCTTCGTGCCTGCCGCGGCAACTAAAGGCCGGCGGCACCGGAGCGCCGCCGGCCTCCGGATTACTTCTCGTTGCGTACGCCCTTGTGCTGGTTGGGGCTTCCGTTGAGAATTCGGCCAGTGCTGGTGTCCCGCTTGAACCATGTGGCACCGCGCTTGAACTCGCTGCGGCTCGTCACGGCACCGACGCGGTGTCCCTTTCCGGTGTTCTTGGCCATCTCTCTTCACCTCCATCCCGAGAGCCCAGATCCGTGTCTTCGGGGGCTCTTACTGAGTAGTCGAGATAGGGCTTCGCGGAGTTAGGGTCAAGATCGGCAGTCCGAGCAAATGCCGTCGATGACGAGATGCGGCGGGAGTTGCAGGAAGCAAGCGGTGCAGGTCAGTGCGCGCTTGGAGTCCCGCTGGCAGCGGCAGTCACCGCAACGAGGACAGAACGGCTGTCCACAGTCTGAGCAGGGATATCCTCGTCGCTCGAAGCTGGTCCCGCAGCATGACCCAGTGGCCGTCGGACGCGTGTCGAAATCACGCTGGATGGGCGCATGAAACCGCTCGACCTCCCAGAGGTCTTGGTCGCAAAACACGGCTATGACGCGCCTGTTGTCGCCGACTGCATCGATGTAATAGTCGGTTTGGGCACCCCAGGGCGTTTGCCAGGACAGGCGCCGAGCCGAAGCTGCCCCCCGGGGCCACACCGAGCAAGGGGTGGCCTCGAGTGAGCTTTTGGCCGCGCCAGGGGAATACGGTGGGCCAGCCGTGCGCGGGGTCGGGCTTGACGCTGGCGTGCGCGACGGTGCCGTTGTGGCGATCGATGATGGCGATGGCTCCCAACCCGGGTAGGTGCTTGGCGAGAGCGATCGCACACACCGGCCGGCTGGCCTGAGAGGCGTTGTAGAGGTCGATCAGGTGCTGAGCTCTGACCGGCCTGTCTGCGATAACACCCGTTGCTAAAGACTCGGGCATGAGCAGTCGTTGGGCTATCCGATCGCAAACGGTTTCGAGTAAGCGGCCGGGCTCGTCTTGATCCGCCACCCAGTCGTAGACGTCGGTGGCATTTTCGCACAGCCAATGTCCGAGTTCGTGGGCCAGCGTGAAGTTCTCGCGCCGACTGGCCGGCGTGGGCGCGTACAGGATCACCCCATCCTTGAGGAACGAGACGCCATCACACGCACCCCCGTCGTCACGCGAACTGGCTAGATGTTCGACGGCCGTGACAGTCAAGTGGAGGTTGTCTCGAAGAATGCTCATCGGGCTCCCGGCGAAACGGGCTCGAACGGAATCCGACAGCAAAGACAGCGCTTGCTCGACGCAACCGTCCAGGTTCATACGAGTCCTACTCTCGACCGGCCTGCTCGACAGAGGCGACCAGGGCATCCAGCGAGCGCAACAGTTGCTCCGCGTTGGGATGCTCCCCGCGGTGCACCGTCGCAAGCATCCGGCTTTCGAGGGTTGCAGCTGCCACCGCGGGTGACACCTGTCGGGCGTGCGCCCAGCGCGCGACGAGTTGCTCGAACCGGGGATCCGTACGGACGGCGCCAGCGTCATCGGGTAGCGAAGCGGATCCGGTGGTCGAGATCAGACCATCCACCGGAGCTTGGACGATGTCGGCAATTGCTTGGACTATGGCGGGAGCCACGTCGGCTGCAGTACGAGTCTCCCACCGAAAGACGTCGCTTTTGTCGAACTGCCACCCCCGCTCGTGCAACCGCTCGGCGACATCACTCACACTCAATCGCGCGCGCCTTCGCGCGCGGGATAGCGCTGCGGAATCAAGACGACATTGGCTGTCAGGAAGTAAACCCAGCATTGCAGCCACAGGGTCGTCTGCAAGTTCAGGCGCGCCTTGAGCAGCGAGCCAGAGCGCGTCCGCAGTCTCGATGAGATCGGTGATCTCCGCGCGTTCGCGATCGTTCAGCTCAGAACCGCGCAAGATAAGCGCGCGATCTTGTCGCCGATCCAGCAGTTCTTCGACAAGCTTGTCGCGTTCGTCGTCATTCATGGTCTTCTTCCTCCCTTCTGCACACTTCCTGTCGAAGAAGCTTTAAAGCTCGTGTCGCCATCTGACTGACCCGCGCCGGGCTTACACCCAGTTCGTCAGCCACCTGTGCTCGTGGCCGCTCTAACGCCACGGTTTCCCATACGGCGTACCGGTGGCGGTCGTCCAGGATCGAGAGACAGTCCCACACCTGACCAGCCCTGTTTCTACGATCAAGAGCATCCGAGACATCCTCCGCGAGATCGGCTTCGTCTGCACCATCGTGGTCGGCCTCAACCAACTCGGGCCCGGCGTGCCGTACCTCCGCTGATCGGACCCGATCCAATGCCTTCCGCTTCACGGCGGTCACGAGGAACGCTTCCCAATTCCTGACGTCCTTGGGCGGCGAAGTCATGATGGAGACCATGGCATCCTGCACAACATCAGCCGCTTCAGAAGCACGACCAACCTCGCGCAGCACTGACGCGGCAATTTTGTACATCACGTCCCGATGCTGGAGATAGAGAGCACTGAGGTCGGGCGTGCTGTTCATCGCAGCCACCTTGTCGCCTCGGCCCAACGCCGACACCGGCGAGGCTGGATTGTCATCGACCTCGTCCTCCTCACCATGTAGTCGACACAGCACCTGTCGCGATTAGCCTATTGCAGCTGGTCGCCCGGCAGCCCCACCGACGATTGTCGCCCGATGGTGTTACGACGACCTGCGAATCCTCACTTCCGCGAGGGTTCCGGTGGAAGTCTGGCGTCCTCTGATGATTACCGGGCATCCAGGCAAAGTGCACGTTCGCTGTATCTGAATGACGATGAGGTGGTCGCATGTCGTAGTTGGACCGGTGGACACGATCACTTCTCCGGTTTTATGATTTCGATGTTCGACCGTCGATGAGGGTCACGGTCGAGCGTCCATCACCAGCACGTACGCGGTGTCGGCCCCTGACGGGTGCCGCGCTGTGCGCGTGCGTGCTGATTCGACGCTCCTGAAAGGCCCTTGTTTCATGTTCTCTTTCCTGCATTCTCCGGCGCTGTCTGCCGAAACTCAGGTCAGCCCCAGTGCCTCGATGCGTGGAGCGCGGTCGTGACCGGGCGGGTGTCGTTCGTCGACGACGCTGTCCTGGACCATGCGTTACCGCCGGGTCTGGCCGATCAGGTCCGTGCGGCCGTGCAACCGCACGGTGACTGCGCGATCTGCGGTACGGCGCTGGGACCGGTGCCGGTGCGATTCGGCGTGCACCCGATGCCCGGGGCGACCCATGTCGATGTCCGTCACGCCACGTGCGGCCCGTCCGACCCGGAATCGTCGATCCACGTGATGAGGTCGACGACCTACCGCCTCGCACCGATGCGGGTGCCGCTGACCATCGGCGGCGAACCCCGGACCGTGTCGGCAGTGCTGGTCAATCCGTCGGTCGACGGGTGGGTGATCGCCGACACCGCAGCCTCGCTGCTGGACGGCTTCCTCCGCCGCGGGTTCGCCTCGATCGACCAAGCCGTGCCGTCGGTGTCCGCCGACGAGGTCCCGTGCCGCGTCGACGAGGCCGGCACCGTCGTCGTCGACGACCGGATGGGCAGCGGATACCAGCTCACCGACCCGCCGAGTTCCTTCGTCGAGCGCATCACGAGCAAGGGTGGGTTGCTGCTGGTGGTCTCGCATGTGGTCGCTGTGGACCGGACAGGCGACGACGGCCCGATACGGCTCGGTGACCTGCTGTCGAACCCGGACAGCGTGGTGCAGGCATGGGTACCCGCCCCACCCACGGGTGGCGACCACGACGAAGTCGTAGCCAGCTCGGAGAAGGCCAGGGTCGGCAAGACCGTGCCGCCCGGCGACCCGTCCACCGGGAAGGAGACGCTGCTCGGTCGCGCGAACTGGACCGCGGTCGTGGCCTGCCTGATGCTGATCGGCGCAGTGGCGTCGGCGGTGGCCGTCGACTTCGGGGCCTGGTGGGTCGGCGACGTACCGCCGGAGCGCGCCGCTGCGGTCGACGCGATCTTGACCGCCGGGAAAATCACGGTGATCGTTCTGGTGTCGTACGTCGCCGCCGCAGCGGTGGTGACCGTCGCATGGGATCGGTGGCGCCACGGCCACCTCAACGCGAACCTGTTCAGATCGCAAGCATCGTCGGTGCTGTTCACGCTGCTGATCGGGTGGATCATGTGGGCAGTCTGCGCGGCCGCCGCGTCTTTCGGGGGTCTGTGATGGCTGTCCGCACGACGAGAACGAACAACTCCCAGATCGGCGAGAACATTGTTCTCGCCGTAGTCGGCCTCGCCGCGTTGTGCGCGGTGATCGCGGCGGTGTCCTGGTGGGTGGGGTCCTGGGCCGCCGGCCTCGACACATCGGTCGATCCGTTCACCGGACTGTTCGACGCGCTGCGCGGCCGCAGGCCGTGGCCCGTTCAGGCCACGGTCCTCACGGCGATGGGCGCGGCGGCGGCGCTCGCGGTGACCGGGGTCGGTGTGTGGCGGTGGGCGCGAGGCCGCACCGCCGTCGACAGTGCGGCCAAGACGATGGTGCATCCACGCAAGCTGTCGGGGATCTCCCGGTCGGCGTCGCAGGATCTGGTGCCGCAGTTCGACAAGAAGGACCCCCGCTCGTGGGGATTCCTCATCGGCTACACCGTCCGCGGAAACGTGCCCGTGCACTTGTCGTGGGAGACCGTCATGGTGGCCATCGCCGGCATGCGCATGGGTAAGACCGCTGCGCTGGCCATCCGCGCCGTTCTCGCAGCTCCAGGTCCGGTCATCGTCAACACCATCAAACCCGACCTGCACGCCGCCACCAGGCTGAGCCGCGAACGGTGCGGACGGGTGGACATGCTCGACTTGCAAGAGGTCAGCGGCGCCCGCGTGGTGACCTTCTGGTGGAACCCGCTCAAGCGCGTCCGCGAGATGAGCGATGCACGGCGGGTGGCATCGTTCTTCGTCTCCGGCTCCTCCATCAAGGGAGCAACGACCAGCAGCTACTTCGACGGTGGATCCGCCGATCTGTTGGCGTTCTACCTCCTCGCCGCCGCCGCCGCCGGGGGCGGGGACATGCTGCACGCGATGCACTGGCTCAATCGCGATCAGGACTCGACCCCCGCGCTCGTCCTCGATGCGACCGGTCACCCCGAAGCCGCGAACGCCATCCGAACCGCGCTCCGCATCAACCCTCGTCAGCGAGACGGCCTGTACGACATGGCCCGCAGATGCCTGAGCGTGTTCATCGACAAGGACTACGCCGACGTGATCACACCGCCTCGCCGCGTGATCATCGAAGCTCGGACGAACCCCGACACGGGAGTTGCGGAGATCCGTAGGCTCCCCGGATCGGTGCATCACGACCGACCAGAGTTCGACCCCCACGAGTTCGTCACCAGCACCGACACGATCTACACCCACTCACGGAAGGGTCCGGGACCGGCACGATCGCTGATCACCGCGTTGATCGGCCAGATCTTCGACGCCGGAATCGACGTCGCTGTACGGAACCCTTCTCGTCGCTACCCGAAGCAGATGCCGTCCTGGTGGCCCCAGTCGTGGTGGCGTCCGTCGACCCGCTCGCGTGAGGGTCGACTCGAGGTGCCGCTCGTGGCGGTTCTCGACGAGGTGACCAACACCGTCCTGCTCGACGATCTCCCCGACCAGTACTCCTACTTCGGCTCGCACGGCATCATTCCGATCTCCATCCTTCAGAACCCCCAACAGGGCCACAAAGCGTGGGGCACGGACGAGTTCGACGGGATGCTGTCGAACTCGGTGCACTTCTACGGCGGCGGGGTCAACAACAGGGACTACACCGCCGAGCTCTCCGACATCGTCGGCACCCACGAGGTGCTGACCACGACGCGCAGTCGCGGGAAATCCGGGGACAGCAGCAGCCAGAGCTGGCAGGAACGCCCGATCATGCCGCAGCACAAGATCGCTCAGATGCCCAAGAGTCGGGCGTTGCTGGTCATCCCCGGTAGTCCGCCGGTCCTGATCAAGAAAGTGCACTGGTGGGAGACCGACGACAAGGCCATCGTCGAGGAGTCGGTGGACCGCTACGCGGGGACGGAGAAACTCAGGGCGTCGATCCTGGCCGGGATCGAGGACGACGACGAGTACTCCGCCGACGAGGACGACGAGACGCCCTATCCGCCACTGTCGTTCGACAAGGACGGCGATGAGGACGAAGGAGAGCGCTGGTGACCGACGACTACGACCCGGCCGTCGACGGCGACGCGATCGACATCACCGGGCAGTGGGACGACCCGGAGGCAGCGGAGGAAATCGAACCCGAACGGCGGTTCCCCGACCTCGAAACGTTCGTCACCGACTTCTTCGCCCGGGTGGTCAATCGGCATGTGTCGGATCGGCCCGGTGATGGGTTGACCTGGGACTCACGGTGGTGGCGCCACCGAGAAGTGCGGGAGCGGCTGCGAGCTCTGTGGGACGCCTACGAGGGCGCTCTCGCCGCGAGCACCGAGGACCCGTCGGCGATGTCGCGGTGGTGGCTCACCGACCTCGACGGGCACTTGAAAGTGTTGCTCGACGGGCGACACGGGCCGATGAGTCACACCGACCCCGACGGATCCTGGACCGGTCATCCGGCTCTGCGCACCGTGCCGGTGCCGGACGGCGTCGACCTCGACGACGAATAATCGGGGTCACGCTGCCTTGCTGTGAAGCTCGGCCAACGCCAACATCAATCCCGTTGCCACCATGACGGCGATGATGGCGTTGGCCGGCGTGTAGTGATCCCGATGTGCCCCATGGATGGTGACGTGCCTGGACAGTGCTGCCGGCCGGGGCTTGCCGGTCTTGGGATGCCACTCGGTCAGGAGATTCACCACCGGAGCCACGCCCAACTCGATCCGTAGCCAATCGATACGGAATGCCTCGTCGAGATCACCCAGACCACACTTGCTCTTCGCCGTGGGGTACTTCCCCGCGATGTGAGCGGTGATGAGGGTGTCGCACACGTTGACCGCGAGGGCTTGCGCTGCCTCACTGTGGCCGCCGCGCAAGGCCGACACCGCACGTTGCAGGAGTCCCCGCTGCCCTTCGACCTCGCTACGTAGAGCAACGTCCAGTGTGTTGTCACAGTCGTCGAGGATCGTCGGGGTGCGTTCGAGCAGCACCTCCAGACGTGCATCACGGTCAGCCGCGGCCACCAGCTCGACCACCACCTCCGCGCGCGGAACGTAAGCGAGCGGAATGCCGTCGTTCTCGACGATCTGGGCGACCACCTCGAGGTCGGGGCGGTCGTCGGGCCAGTTCGCTGGAAAGCGGCGCGCGATGCCTTCGAGGAACTTCTCGATGCCGGGCACACGGACGGTCGGCGGCAAGGTGAGACGGGGAACGGTCAGCGGAGGATGCAAGGTCTTCCACGCAGTGATGATCGAGGGCGTTGCGGGCGGTGTGATCAACGCGAATCGGCGCGCGGCGTCGACGATCGGCGGCATCGACGCAGCATGGGCACGATTCCTGGCTTGCAGGTCGCGCACGAGCTGTGCGGCTGGGCTGTTCGCCAGAGCCCACCCGGGCGCGATCGGCGGCGTGGGCATCGTTTTCGCGAACGCAGCGGCGGCCGAGACTCCGGCCGCGTCCGCTGCCATTCGCCGGAAAGCTTCGGAGAGTCGTATCGGCGGCGGCGAGGTCACCTCTTCACGGTAGACACTGCTCCCGACAGTCCAGGGGGTCTCGACGGTCGCTACAGGCCCGGTCCGACGTCGCGGCTCCTGTCGGTGTCGAGGCCGGTCGTGCGGTCCCGCAGGTGTTGTTCGGTCTCCTGCTTGCGGGCGGTGACGGTCCGCGCTCGGTCCTCGGCGGCCCGGTCGGCCGGCGACAGGGCGTTGCGGCGGTCGAGCTCGTCCCGGTAGGTCTGCTGGGTGCGTTCACTGCGCGCGGCGGCTGCGCCGCTGACGGGCGTGCGGGCGACGGCGGCGACGCGGAGACGGCGTTGAAGTTCGGCGGTGGGTATCTGTTCGACCGCGGCACCCGTCGTCCGAGCGGTGACGGCCGTGGCCTTGCGGTGCTGGGTTCGCAGTGTGTTCTCGACACTCACCTCGTCGGGTGAGAGTGCGCTGCGGCGCTGCCGTTCCGCAGTGATCGCAGCCGAGCGCGAACGGAGACGGTCTCGTTCTGCGCCGGCCGCGGTGAGGGTGTCGTCGGCGGTGGTGGCGGCACGCTGATCCGCTGCCCGCGCCGCGGTGAGGGTGGCGTCGTGATCTTCCTCGGCGCGGTGAGCATCGGCGACGACCCGGTCCCACGTCTGACGCGGCGGTGCGGCGTCGAGGGCGGCGTCGGCGGCCGCGGCGGCGGACCGGGCACGATCGGACCACAGCGCGGTCTCTGCCGTGGCGGTGGCAAGGCGGTCCTGATCGACGGTGCGTCGACCGAAGCGGCCCACCTGCGGCTCCCGTGCAGCGCGTTCGTTCTCTCGGGCTGCCGCGAGGCGGGTCTGAGCCCGCTCGGCCCTGGCTTGCGCATCGACAGCGGCCTGGACGGCCTTCGCCGCCGCCGTGGTCTGCGCGATGTCGTCGCGTGCGGCTGCGACGGCCTTTCCTCCCAGTGCGGCGGTCTTGGCGGCGGTGGCGAGGCGGACGTCGCGGTCCAGTGCGGCCAGTCGCGTGCGGGTCTGCGCGGCGGCGGCGTCGAGTCGGTCGTCGTCCAGCGCGCGGATCGGGTTGCGTCGCATCTGCTCGGCAACTGCGGCGACGTCGGTGTCTGCGTGCGCGGGTGTGCTCACCAGCTCGGGTCGCTCACCGAGGGTGGACCGCGGCGCCGCGGCGGCCGGATCGGTCGCGGCCCCCTGTTGTTCGCGGCCGTCGGTCAGGCCGAGGTAGGTGCGCAGCTCATCGGTGTAGGCGGTGAGATCCTGGTCGGTTCCGGTGACGGTTTCTGCGACGTCGGTGACGACTGCGCGGATCGCGTCGCGTTCGGCGTCGTCGAAGCGGGTCAGGGGCAGATCGAGGGTGTCGGGGTCGGCGCCCAGTGCGGTGTCGACGACACGGCGGGCGAGGTCGGCCCATTCTCGGTCGGTGAGCGCGGCCGCGACGCGCTCGGGAACGGCGCGGCGCACCGCGGTGAGGGCGTCGGCGTCGACGAGTGCGTGCATCGCGTTCCGGTACGCCTGCTGCTGCGGGTGGGTGTAGTCGAGGTCGGTCACCCACAGGGTGTCCGAGCCGCGGGGGTCGACGATCGCGGCGACGGTGTTCTCGGCGAACGCGCGCAGTTCGGTGTCGGCGCCGGGGTGCTCGGGCGGCAGCACCGGCAGCGTCGACCCGTTCTCGGGTACCTCGACGGTCTTGAGGCGGGCGAGGATCGCGACGGGGACGTTGTGGGCGGTGTGCAGGTCGGGGTCACCGAGCAGGTCGATCACCACGGTGCGGTCGGCGCCGCGCGCGAGGACGTCGCGGACACCGGCCACGGCGGCGTCCCACCCGCGCTGCGCCGTCGCGGTGGTGTGGATCGCGGCCGGGAGCACCGTGTCCAACATGTGGCGGGCGTGGGCGTCGCCGAGTTTCGCGGCGGCGGTGTCGTAGTACTCGCGGAACCGGTGCGGGTCCGATGCGCGGGCCAACCCGGCGCGTAGGTGCTCCACGGCGGCACGTTCTTCGCCGTCGCGCGCGAGGATGCCGGCGAACACCGTCGTCGGTGTCGCTTCCGGCCCCGGGGCGTGGTCGAGGTCGGGCTCGGCGAGGGTGTCGGTGACGAGGTAGGCGTAGTTGCCGGTCTTGCCTCGGGTCATCGCCACGTAGGCGGCCTGCCTGTCCACGGCGTCGGAGAGCAGGGCGCGGCCGACGTCGACGGTGAGTCCTTGGGCGCGGTGGATGGTGTGGGCGTAGCCGAGCTCGGTGTGCCCGGCGACGTACCAGGTGGGCAGGACGGTGTGCGCGCCGTGTCGGTTGCCGGTGACGGCGAGGCTGCCGTCCTCCCCGACGCCGGTGACGGTCCACAGGTCACCGTTCTGCACCGAGAAGCGTGCGCCGTTCACCCCGACTGCGCGCAGCTCCGCGCGGTTGCGGCGGCTGACGATCGTGTCGCCGACGTAGGCGCGAGCGGTGTCCGACAGCGCCGCCGACGGCCCGCGGCCGGTGCCGGTGTCGGCGTGGTGGATCGCTTGGGCGGCGACGTTGAGGTGGTGCACCTGGTCGTTGGTGGGGGCGAGCATCACCGACGACAACCCGCTTCGGGTGTCGGCGAGGTGGTCGTTGAGCAGGCGCACCAGCAGCTCGTCGTCCGTGCCGCCGACCATGCGGCCGCGGGCGCGGTAGAACTCGAGCGCGGCACCTTCACCCGCGCGGACACCGAGCGAGGCGGCGGCCTCTGCCGGGTCGCGGAAGCGCACCACCTCCACCAGCTCCGGTGCGTCGGTCTCGCGGGCGAGCATCCCCAATGCGCCGCCGGCGTCGACGGCGCCGAGCTGTGCGGAGTCGCCGATCATGCGCACCACCGCGCCGTGTTCGGCGGCCAGGGCCACGAGCTGGTCGAGGTCGCGGGTCGAGGCCATGCCCGCTTCGTCGACGAGGATCAGGGTGCCGCGGTCGATACCGGTGTCGGTGCCCACGGCGTGCCGATGCAGCACGGAGGCGATGGTGCGGCCGGGCACCCCGACGTCCTCGCCGAGCACCGTCGCGGCGGCGGCGGACGGTCCCAGCGCGAGGACGGTGCGGCCTTGTTCGTGCCAGGCGTCGACGAGCAGTTTCATCGACGCGGTCTTGCCGGTGCCGGCCGGGCCGATGCCCACCGACACCAGAGTTTCCGCGGTCGCGAGGCGGCGTGCCATCTCGAGCTGTCCGTCGTTGAACACGAACTCGCCGCCCGTGCGGGCGGATTCGAGTGCTTCGCGGCGGGCGCGGGCACCGTCGAACGCGTCCGCCGAGACGGTGAACACCGTCTGGGTGTGGGCGGCGTCGATGAGGCGCTGTTCGGCGTCGAGGACCGCCGCGCAGGAGTAGCGGGATGCGCCGTGGTCGGTGAACACCGACTCCCCCGACGCGCGCGTCAGCGCGGACGGGAGGTCGTCGAGGGTGATGTCGAGCAGCAGTGAGTCGCGGTGCAGGGCCGCGTGGGTGACCTGTTCGACGGCGCGGCGGCCCTGCGCCGGGTCGGCGAACCGGATGCGGGAGAGTTCGTCCTCGACGACGGTGCGCACGTTCGCCTCCGTCCACGTCGACCGGGCGGTGGACACGCGGTCGATGACGCGCTCCGCCCACTGCTGCGCGTCGACGTCGGTGACCACGTCGAACGTGGCGGTCGGCGATTGCACCGAGGCGAGGAGTGCGTCCACCCCGCCGTCGATGCCGCGCTCGGCGAGGAAGGTCTCGGCGCGCTCGCGCCACTGACCGCGCATCACCGACAGCGACACCGGTGGCGCTTTGCCCGACCGGGTGTCGAGCGTCGCCTGCTGCACGAGTCGGATCTGCTGCGCCTTCGACGGGGTGCGTCCGTGCTCGGCGCGGTACTGCTCGGTGAGCTCGCGCGCGCGGTCCATGATCGCGTCGCGGCGCGAGAACTCCGACAACAGTTCCTGATCGAACCCGACGATCTCGCGCACCGGACGCTTGCCGTCGGCGCGGGCGCGGTCCTCGAACTGCACCCCGGCGTAGCGGGCGGTCTTGTCCGCGACGAGAGAGTTGTAGCGGGCCGCCGCGGCGACCGCGGCGCGGTGCAGTGGACGCGCATCGAGGGCGCGCCACTTGCCGTCGGCGGTGGTACGGACCTTGTTCGACACCGCGCAGTGCGTATGCAGGTTCGGATCCCCCGTGCGGTTGTCGTAGTGCACGAACTGGGCGATGACCAACCCGTCCGTCTCGACCTGCTCGGTCGATCCCTTACCGCGGCGGGTGAACCCGGCCTCGGCCTGGATCCACTCCAACGTCTCGTTCACCGCTTCGGTGTGGGCACGCTCGACCGCTTCCTTGGCGGCGGCGTCGCCGAGTCCCCACAGGGCGCTGATCGACTTCTGCGGGGTGAACACCAGGTCGTATCCCGCGACGGGGTGACGCACCTTCGACTCCTGGGCGCGGATGAACTCCGTGAGCTCCTTCGGCAAACCGCCCCGTCCGTGCGCGTCGCGGAAGAACGACTGCGCGACGTCCAGGCGGACACGCTGACGCTCCCCCGCCGACAACGCCTTACCGGCGTCCTTCGCCGCGGCGGCCGTCGCGTCCTTGACGGCGCCGAGGTAGGGCACCTTGTTCTCGAAGCTGGGGAACGGACGACCGAGCTGCTGCGCGGCGGCGGTGCGGTCGACGTTCTCCCCCGACACTGCGGCGCGGGCGATGTTCGCCTCCGCGTCCGGGTGCAACCCTTCACCGAACAGTGCCTTCATCTGCGTCTCGGACACCACACCGTCGACACCGAGTGCGGCCGCGCCGCGGCCGGCCCACAGTCCGGGAGGGGCGCCCTCGGCGGCGTAGTAGTCGGCGATGTTCTGCCCGCGCGTGACGGTGTGATCGCACGCCGCGACCTGCTTCGTGAGGTAGGTGTATCCGTCGCCCGCGTGCAGGCGGTGCAGCGTCATCACCGCACACCACCGCCCCTGACACCCATATTTAGTGCCCCCGCCGGGCGTCCTGCCGTGGCGCTAACTGGCCGCTCAGCGGCCCATTCAGGGCGCGTCAGACCCCCCTTGTGGGGGTCGAGCGACCGGAGATACACAGTCCGATAGTGCCGCAGGCGCTCTGCAAGAGCAAATGGTGTGTGCGTTACGGGTCGGGCGAGGAACGAGTTGGTTGGTGACGACGAAGGAGGAATGCGGGTCGATGGGTGTGCAGCGGAGCGGAACGGCGATCCGGGGTCGGGTTGTGTTAGGAATCGGCGGGCACGTGGCGATTGCAGCTAGGGTGACCGGCATGGCGTCCACCTCGGCCCGCGTCGCGGCGCGCACCCGCGCACGCGACGCACAGCGCAAAGTCCTCGCCGCCCGCGCCGAACGCGACAAGGCGAACATGGACTCGCTCACCGAGTTCTTCACCGCAGCCGAAGAGATCGAGGCTGCCCGCCGCCGCCAGGCCGGCGCCCTCGCCGCGATCCGTCAGCGGGAGGGAACGCTCACCGCGGCCGCCGCGCTGGCCGGCCTCACCCTCGGCGAAGCGCGCACGCTGCTCGCCGTGCTCACCGCGCCGGACCCGGCGCCCGACGACGACGCCGCGGCGACGTCGACCACGAATCCCGTCTTGCACACCGCCGACGCTTCCGACTCGTCCAAGTCGGCGGTCTAGCACCACTGCGGGTGCAAATGCCTCCCCCCTCTCCGGCGTTGCACGACCCGGTGCCCGGTCAACTCGCCCTACCCGGTCTGCCACCGGTCGACGGTCAACTCGTTCTGCCCGGCTTCGCCGGTGTCGCTGCGCCGCCGGCGCGCAGCTCTCACCGCGGTACCCCGCTGGCCGCTCCCCCGTCGGCGGCGACGATCGAGCGGTTCCGCTCCAAAGTGGTCGTCACTCCGGGGTGCCACTTCTTCGTCGGGGCGGTGTCCAACCCCGACGGGTACGGGCGCATCAACTTCCTCGACGGCGGCGTCCAGCGCACCATCGGTGCGCACCGGTTCGCGCTGATCCTCGTGCACGGCGACCTCGGACCCGACGTCGTCGGGGAACACGAGTGCAACGAGACGTTGTGCGTGCGCGTCGGAGACGGGCACCTCAAGCTCGGCACGCAAGCGGGCAACCTCGCCTACGCCGTCGCCACCGGCCGGCACCTCGGACCCACCCCCGCCTACGCCGATCCGCGCGGGCGTTACGGTCGCGCGCTCGCCATCCGCGACGCACTCGCACACGGGTACGACGCGGAGCGGCTACACGCCGCCCTCATCGGGACCGACGCGAACACCATCGCCGCACCGACACTGTTCTGATGTCGCTGGACGCTCACCCCTCGCGACGGGTGCGCGTAACCCGGACCCCCGCCAGAGCGAGGGCCGTTGCGACGACGGCACCCGTTGCCGCACCGATCAGCGGAAAGCTCCACCACGGCAACCACAGCTGGGTCCACCAGTTCGATGCGTCGCGGAAGAACGGGTTCAATTCGATGAAGCTCGGGCCGGTTGCCCCCTCTTCCAACTCGGCCACCGAGCCCTCGTAGACGACAGAGTCGTTCCGGTTCGTGGCGTAGAACGTCACTCCTAAGGCGCCGAGTAGTACCGCTCCGACGACCGCACCGGACAGCGTCGCCCAACCGATCAGTGTTCTCACATCCGCAACACACTCACGCCCGCCGTGTCGGCGCGCGAACCTGATTGTCGGACCCGTCGGGTAGGAACCGGGGCACACACCTCGTGCGCCGCACCGACAGACCAGCGGTGCACTCCCCGTCGTCGTTGGGAGACCGCTCGTGCTCACCCCGTTCGCCATCGCCGGCGCAGGACTGCTGATCCTCGCCGTGCGTCACGTCGCCGTCCACGGCCGCGGCCGGTGGGCCACCGCCGCCGGATGGTCGGTCATCCTCGGCAGCATCGCCGCCAGCGTCACGATCGCCGTCGCCACGATCGCGTTCCTGGCCACGTTCTTCGCAGCGTTCGGTCTCGTACTGATGGTGTTGGCGTTCATGATCCCGCTCGCCTACCTCGGCGGGTCGGTGGGCAACGGCAGCCGTGGGGTCTACCCGCGCCGCTACTACTGACTCCCGAACATGCGCGCGGCGCGGCCGTGCACATGTCGGGGCCATGATTTAGAGTCGTCCGTGTTCGACCGTCGATGAGGGTCACGGTCGAGCGTCCATCACCACCGGCACCACCACCGCACGACAGCTCCACCAGTCGTGTGTGTTCGGTTGCGTATGCCGGTCGACGCTCCCATCTCGAAAGGCCCTCATGTCTGCCATCACCACGCTCGACAAGTCCGCTGTCCTCGCCCGCGCACGCGAGGCGATCGACACCCGCACCCGGTTCGTCGAGACGCTGTTCGACGCCGCCACCGACGCCGCCGCCGCGCACTCCGCGGTCGCCGACGCACGCGACGCCGCCGCGACCGCGGACACCGCGTTCGAAAAGGCGTACCGCGACGCGCTCGCCGCCGGATGGACCGCCGCCGAACTCAAGGCCGCCGGCCTCCCCACCCCGGCCGCGCCACGCCGGTCCGGTCGCCGCAGCACCCCCCGCCGCACCAAGGCGTCGACCCCGGTGTCGGCACCGGTGGACACCGCACCGAGCGACGGCGCGGCCGTCGACGAGCAGGCGACCGCATGACCGCCGCGACCACGGCGGTCGAGGCGACGGTGTGGCGACGCACCCCTGCTGGGGAACCCGGCCGCACACCGTTGGCGCACGGGGTGTTCGTCGACGACGCCGGCGCCCACGACTTCGTCCGCCACCAGGTGCAGACGCTCCCCGACCGTGGGGTCGACGACGTGATGATCCAACTCGTCACCGTCAACGGTGACGGTCGGGCACGACCGACCCGCAACATCGTCGGGTCCACCGAATCGGTGCTCGCGGATCTCGACCATCTCGACCAGGCGGCGCACGCGATCTCCTCCGTCCTCACCCGCATCGCGCAGACCCGCAGCGTGGACGTCGCCGCGGTGCTGGAGCACGCGGCCGCGTCGGCGGCGGCGAACGTCGGCGGCACCGACACGTTGTTGGCGGCGTCGCCGCAGTCCGAGTCGGCGCAGCACGTCGCCGCACTGGCGGCGTTCGGAACCGACCCGCAGTTGCCGTTGGCGAAGCGGACGGCCCCGGTGGTGCTCTACCTCGAGACCCGCGACCAACAGCTCTCCGACTACGGGTTCCAGGAACTGTGGCACCGAGACCGCACCACCATCCAGGCAGCGATGCGCCCCGCCGATCAACCTTCCTCGGCGGTGACAGAGCTGGGCGCGGAGCTGGTCGCCGTCGACCGGTTGTACGCCGCGGATACCGACGCCTACCTCGCCGCGTGGACCGTTGCGGCGACGGAGAAGGCGCGGCGGATGGGCCTGCGGGAGTCGGTGCCGGTGGTGGTGTCGACGGAGGAGACGGAGTTCTTCGACGACGGGGATCTCGAACCGATCTACGACCACGCGTTCGCCCTCACACCGCTGCCCGGGTGCGGGTACATCCCGGAGACGTTCCCGCACCGGTCGCCGGACGGCGGTGTCGACGTCGAGGCGTTCATCGCCGCAGAACATGCCGCCCGCCGCGGCTACCGCGACCGTCTAGCCGCCACGCCGGGACGCCGTGACGCCGTGACGCCGTGACGCCGTGACGCCGTGACGCCGTGACGCCGTGACGCCGTGAGAAGCCTGCGCCGCTAACTCTTGCCCGGCCTGACAAGCGCGACTGCGACCTCCCTCGCTTTCGCCGATAGGACGGGATGGGTCGGTGGGCCGGGTGTGCCGTTGTCGAACCGTGGGGTTTGATAGTGCGAGGTGCGACTGCGGCGAGAGGCGTTCGGTTGATGAGCAGCGAAACGAAGTCCCGTGCCGTATCGACCTTGAACGTGCCCGGGTACATCTTGGCCGCGCTGTCGTCGTTCGCCGTGGTGGTCGCGGCGTTGGGGCCGTGGGTGACGACGATCTTTGTCTCGGCCGCGGGGACGAACACTCCGGACGGCAAGGTGGTGCTCGGGTTGGGCGGTACTGCACTGCTGTTGGTGTTCCTGCGCGCTGTCATCGCGTCCAGGACGGTGATGGTGCTCGCGGCGTTGTGCGGCGCCGTAGGCGTCACGATTGGAATTGTCGACATCGTCGCGTTCAACCAACGGCTGACCGAGCAGACCGACACGGACACCGACACCATCGTCCCCCTTCAGATCGGGTGGGGTCTGTGGCTGACACCTATTGCCTCTGCCGCCCTCGCGCTGGCCTCCGTCATCGTGGCTGTCACTACGCGGCGCACCACTGCCCGCGCACCCCGCAGCCGGCAGACGCCTCGTTCCGCACCCGCACCCGCACCCGCACCCGCACCCGCACCCGCACCCGCACCGACGAGCACATCACCCACTCCTGTTGCTCCTTCCGTTACGCCGGGTCCTGCCGCTCCGCCGACGACGCGGTCCGCTGCGTCGGCCATCGAACCTCACCGGGTGCCGCCGCGGAGGAGTCGTCCTGATCGGACGGTGATGTACGGGGTGCTCACGGTGTCCATGCTCGTGGTGGCGGTCGGACTCATGATTGCGGTAGTCGTCATCGGTCTGAGCTGACCCGGCGGCACTGACCCATGGTGGGACTCCTGCAGCCAGATCCGGATCAATTGGAGGGTGGTGAATGCTGCCGCGTCTGGTTCAATGCTGCTCGTGACCGATGATGCTGGACGTGACACGAATTTCGCCCCCGTCGTGGGTGCTGAGGTCACAGTCGACGTGTCCGGGCTCGACCACCCGGAAGCCGGTCGCATAGTCGACGACTTCGGAGATGAACTGCTCGATGCCGCCGGTACGGGTCGTGACTGGGCGCCTGCTCGCCGGTGGGCGATAGCGCTGACTTCGGGGCGGTTGGTGTTCGCCGATACCGGAGATCTCGCACCCGTCCGGCCGTGACCGCGTGGGCCGTTCTGGTCACCGGGGCGGTGCTGTTCTATGCAGCCGCTGCAACCCTGCTGAGCATCAATCTGTTTCTTCGTCACCGGGTGGCATCTGACCGCTCCGCATCCGACGACGCCGGCCCGAGACAGTCCGAGCACACCCGGGTCAGAGAATTCTCACCCGACCGTCACTACGACACACGAGACCGTCTTGATGTAGCCATCATCTGTGTGGTGTTGGCGACCGTGTTCGCGGCGGCAGCCGCCGGGCTGTAGGTATATCCGACCGCCTACCGGAGACGAGTTGTACGGTCCGAACGGCCGCCCGCAGCTACGTGCGAACTGGGTGGTGCGTTTTTCCGGGCCGGGCAAGGCCCAGGAGCTGACTTTCGAGCCGTCCTGCCGGAGACCGTCAGCTCATTCCGAAGCCGACACGAATCCTTTGCTCGCCACGTCGACAGCGGACTTCGTCACCGGGTCGCGACCAGCAACGACCATTGAGTAGAACGGGCTGCCCGGTGTCAGCTCGGCGGTCGCCGGGAAGGAGCAGTGACCGGAACCGTCGAGGTAACCCGCACCGAGGGTGGTGGCCCCGGCCGTGGTGCCGGCGGCGTCGGTGAACGACACGAACGCGTTTGCCTGTAGATCGGTAAACGGGAATTTGGTGGTGCAGCTACTGCCCTGTGGGTTTGTGAACCGGGCGTCGACCTGGACGAGGACACGCGCGTTGAGTGTGGGCGGGGGTGCCGACGTCGTGGTGCTGGGCGCCGCAACGGGCGTGCCGCCGCTTGCGCCACATCCGGCGGCGAACATCAAGGCGCAAATGACAAGTGCGACACGCATGGCGTGATGTTATGGGACCAGACGGTATGAGAAGGGCCTTTGAGTCGCGTCAGTGCGCGAATCAGATGGTTCTAGCAGGTCGAGCAATGCCGGTCGATTCGGCGGTGAGACACCGATCCGGACCCACAGCCGAGACGTCGTCGCCGTTCATGCGTGACTTCCCCCGGCCCGGAAGACGTTGAGCCGCTTCCACGCTGCCCGCTGGGCGGTGCCGAGCTGCACCATGTAGTCGAACAGCTCGTCCTCGGGGCCTTGTTCGGCGGCCTGGACGATCCGCTGCCCGGTGATGTGAAAGCTGCGCCGGTAGGACTGGGAGAGCACGATGTCGGCGTAGTGGACGGCGGCGGAGGATCCGGTGGTGTCGGCGGTGACGACGTCCGCCAGTGCTCGGCGCAGCGGCGCGTCCTTCTGCCCTCCCCCGGCACGGTGCAGGACAGCCGCGACGGAGGCGGGATCGTGCGGTTGTCCGGTGGTGACGAGATCGGCGATGACGGTGAACAGTTCCGCGTACGCGGGCTCACTGAAGTCGGCCGGCACCAGGGCGTCGGTGACACGCCTGGCGGCGGCGGTGTCGACGGACCACATGAGCGCGCAGAGGGTCAACGATTCCGGGTCGGTCCGCGGGTCGAGGCCGGCGTCGGTGTCGACGCCGGGGTCTGCGACGTCGGGTGCGAGGTCGAGGACCGGGTCGCTCGGGTTCTGCTCGGGTTCGGGGACTGCCCGTAGTGCGCTCATGACGTCCTGGCCTTACCGGGCGTCGATGGAATCGAAGGCCGGCTGGGCGGTCCAGGGGCCGGGGATGACGACGGCACTGGTGATTTCGGCGGCGAGGTCCGCTTCGATCTGGGCGGCGATGAAGTCGTGGTCGGGCTGGTAGTCGAACGCGAGGTGCGCCATGACGGGGTCTCCTTCGGTCGGTGGTGGGTTGCGGTGCGCGGTCAGGCGGCGGACGCGGCGACGAGCTCGGCGAGGCGGTCGTCCCGGTAGCCGCTCCAGTGGGTGTCGGCGTCGACGACGACGACGGGCGCGGCGAGGTAGCCGAGAGCCATCACGTAGTCGCGGGCTTCGGTGTCGGCGCTGATGTCGACGGCGGTGTAGTCGAGGCCGGCCTTGTCGAGCGCCCGGAACGTCGCCCGGCACTGCTGGCAGTGGGGCGTGGTGTAGACGGTGATTCCGGACATGGCTCACGCCTTTCGACTATTCGGTGGAGTGGTTTCATTCTATTTCGCAACCGGGTTTATTTCAACCGCTGTACGGTATTTGTTCGGTAACGATGAACCGGGCTTTTCTATTGCGCTGCAACCGATATGACAATGTTCGGGAATATCATTCGATCCCGTTTCGACGGGTCCTTGAATTACGCTTTTCTCGTCACGTGCGGGTTTGTTCGCGGCGAGAGTCTAGGATCGCGGTATGACGTATTCGCGTGTGGAATCGGATTTGGTGGCGATGGCGTTGAATCGGAGCGCACCGTCGGATCTGGCGGTCGAAGCAATGGTGTCGGGGGTGCCGGCCCTGGAGACGCTGACCCGTGCCGCTGCCCCGGGCGCTGTGGATGTGGTGTGGGTGCCGGAGGACATGCCCGACCTGTGATCGCGGTGGCCGGCCCCGGTTGGTAGCGACAGGTTCGCTCGGTGGTGGGTGCGTCGAGGTCGGTGTGAGGGCTCGATGCCCGATCGCCGGCTACCCCCGCCGGTGGCCGGGCGTCCCCCGCTCGCTGCGGGAGCCGCCCGGCCCGTGTCTCATTCCCGGTCGGGTGCCCCGGGGAGGTGTGCCCCGGTGGTGGCGCGGACCGTCTCGGCGTCGACGTCGAGGGTTCGGATCTCGTCGGGGTTCATGGCGGCGTCTTGTGCCTGACGGAGTAGGCGGAGCATGTGCGGGGTGGCGATGCCTGCGCTGGTCGCTTCGTCTTCTGCCGCGTCGTAGGCGATGTTGGCGGCCGCTCCGTCTCCGGCGCGGTGGCAGAGCCACCCGGCGATGCTGAGGGCCTGGACGCGGGCCTCTGCGCGGGTGTGGCGGGCGATGGTGGCCATGACGGTGTGCGCGGATGTGCTGCCGTAGAGCGGGAGCCGGAACATCGCGTCGCGGACGGGCAGTGCGGTGATGACGACGGCGGTGCGGGCGATGAGGCCACTGTCGGGCAGCTCGTCGGCGTAGACGACTGCGGCCAGGTCTTCGAGTACCTGCGCGGCGTCGGCGTGCTCGGCCGGGTGCACCTGCGTGGCGTGGGCGTAGCGGTTGCCGATCGCGGTGCGGCTGCCCTCGATGGCCGTTCCGGCTTCGACGGTGCTGGCGGCCAGTTCGGACGCGATGGGGTCGACGTCGAACGTGTCGAGGGTGTCGAGGTCCTGGGCGGTGGCCGGTCCGGCGAGGGTGGGGACCCAGTAGGTGCCGATCACGTCGACGGCGGTGGCGAGGATTCCGGCGATGACCAGGTTCTCGACGGCGGCCGCTTTCTTGCCGGGTCGGTCTGCGATGGTGACGAGGACGACCGACTCGACGCCGTGGCGACGCAGGACGTCGTTCATCTTGTGTGCCTGGGTGACGACGTCGACGCGGTCGAACCGGGCGGCGAAGGTGAGGATCTCGCCGGTGAACGCGAGCACGACGATGGACTCGGTGGGGACGTGCCGCAGGGCGGCGGGGATGGCGGCGATGACCTGGGCTGCGCTGGTGAGGGTGATGCGGGGTTGCGTCATGAGGTGAACCTTTCGAGTGGTGTGGCTGGGGGACGGTCAGGATCGGAGTGCGCGGCGTGCGCTGCGGCGGTCGTAGCGGGCGCTGGCTCGTTTGACGGTGCGGCGGATCTTGGGTGCGCCGCGGCTGTGGACGAGGATGTCGATCTCGTCTGCGGTGGACGGGTGCTGTGCGCGCATGACTGGTGCTTCCTTCCGGGACTCGTGTGGCTCGGCCTAAGTCCCTCACCACGTTCTTTCGCCGTCATCTGGCGTGGCGCAGAGGAGGCGGCGCACGGGAACGGCGTCCTGCACCCGATACGAAAAGTTCTCAGCCGAAGGCGTTCTGAGAAGTTTTCGGACCCCGCAGGGGCCGGAGCGCAGCGGAGGTCGGGTGTTGGTAAGACGGGCACGGGTGACGCAGCATCGGAGTAGCCAGATGTGTCGAAAGAACGAATGCTCTTTTCGCGGTGCGTAGCGCAGCGGAGCTCCGCTAGGCGGACGCCCGCAGGGTGGCCCACGCCCGGCCGCGCCCGGCCGGCCCGCCACCGAGAACCGCCGGTCACTCCCCCGAGCTGCCACCTCCCACCCGGACACGCCGGTGGCCGGCTGTGCAGGAGCGACGGAGATCGACCACCTCAAGCAAGTCGCGGCAGCTCCAGCCCATCTCGCGTGGACCTACATGCACTCGCCGATCCGCCGACTACGATTCACTCCCGTTCACCAACGGGTGAACTGACAACGACGGAGTGCGAAACATTGAATGTGTACGGCGCGAACGTCGTCGAAAAGAGCTACTCGGCGAAGTACGACACGGGTTGGACCTTGAGGTACCGAAACCCGGACCTGTTGAGCCCGACCGTCGCCGCGAAGTTGAGCAGACAGCGAAAGGCGTTGGCAGCGGACCCGTCTGTCGAGTGGCCTACCGACAACTCCAAGGACCTCGAGGCGATGATCCTCATGCCGATGCCGATCGGGGTGTTCGCCGGCGCACTTATCTGGTCTTTGTCTCGCACCGCCACCGTGGGTGTGATCGTCGGTGTTGTCGTGTGTCTTGGTCTGTGGATCCTTTTCACAGTCGGCGCGGTCAAGGGGCATCTCGGGGAGATGCCTGTGCGACAAGCCGCACGGGCGGAGCTGAAAGCCCGGACCTTCAACTCTGCGGAGGGTTTCGAGCTTCGCGGATCCATTGTCGAGGTGCCGATCCCGAATCCAACCATCGGCCGGCTAGGGAAGAAGTTCGAACCTGTCAGGGCGGCGACGAAGGAGGCGCCGCCGCATCGCAGGGTCGACCCGTTGGAGTTGCTCGAACGCCTTGCAGCGGAGGCCCATCAACTCTCACGTGACATCGAGGCGGCCGACTCGTGGCGCGATCCCCAGCTACTTGCAGCTCATCACGTCCAGTTCGACCCGGCTGCGGAAGAACAGGAGATTCTCGATCACATCGCGGGCCTGCACCGTGCGTTCGTCAAGTTGGGCGACAATCCACGCGGCTCGACCGCGGGGGCAGTGATTGCGTCATCGGCCTACACCAGAGCTGTGGCGCCGCTGGAGAGTGTGCTCGACACCGTGATCGCGCGCGTGACAGCCCTGCACCGGTACGACCAGGATCTCAGGCTGCTCGATATCGAACTGGGGCATGCTCGCGTGGCCACGCGTGCGTTGGAGTTGGACGAGGACACTGCCGAGTTGTTCGCGAGCGCGGTGGGGAACGAATTCGCAATACGTCATCTGGATTCGCTCAGTGAACACACCCGTGTGGTGAGCGCCGCGATCAACGAGCTGGTGAAGTCGTTGAACGGCGATCTTCGGACTCTGTCCGCTTTCTCCGGATCGAAGGACCCATCGTCTAGGCGCCACTGATGCCGTCCCGCCGGGCTAGATCGGCCGGTCACTGGATGGCTTCACCCAGACTTTTTGCCCACTCCGAGGTGATGCGTTGCATTGGCGATAAACGGTCCGGGAAGTCCTTGTGCCTCGTCAGCGTCGCAGTCTTGTGGTAGCGAAACTGCCACTGCCCGGTCGGTGAGTACACACAAGCAGCCACTACATCGAACTGATCCGCGCGGTAGTAGCGGCTTGCCGGGTCGTTCTGGGAAGCCCTGGTTTTCTGCACTTCGACCTTCATGTCGCCGTTGGCGTACTTCGTCGGACTGGCGTTTTTGCACTCCACTCTCCAGCTGACGCCGCCGACCATCGCGACGTCAAAATCGTGCAACGCATCTTGATCGAGCCTGGTCGCTTGCACAACCTGCGGATTAGCGTCGAGCGCGCGTTGGAGGTGGTGCTCGGCAACTCCCCCGCGCACGGCCACCTGCAACCTGTTGCGCGTGGCAATGATGTGCAGTATTTCGGCGCTGGTGAGGTCGAACTCCGACTCCAACGCGTGGAGACCCTCGACGGTGGTGTCTCCCGCGGCGGCGGCTGCCAGCTTCGCAGCATTGAACCTCAAAGCGTGATCCAGACCGAGGTCGGTGGCGCGTCGTTCGAAGCGGGCGAAGTCGAGCAGTCGATCGGGGGTGAAGGCGATCATCGTTTCGAGACCGGAGGGGCCGCGGGGTACGTCGCGTTTGCGGCCGGGCTTGTTCTCCTTCTCCCAGACATGCCAACCGCTTCCGGCGGCGGCCTTCATCTCCGCTGCCTTCGCGTAGAAGGAGATGCCCATCGGAAGCGGGTCGTATAGAGACGGTTGTAGACCGATAAGTACGCCCGCACCGAGATCGACACCGACCACCAGGGTGATGTCGACACCGGCGATATCCGTGCCGAGGGGGTGGTCGACCTTCCAGGTGTCTTCACCCCCGTAGCGGATCTGACCACGCACCTCGTCAGCTGGCCGGTTGACGGTCGCTTTCCTGGTCATCCGGAAGGGGTAGATCAGTAACCCGAGTCGATCCCCTCGACTGTCTTGAACGCCGAGATACACAGGTGTCCTCGCCGGGGCGCTGGCATACAGAACGCGCCCGCCGGCAGCTTCGACCGCCGCCACGAGGAACCGATGGATGTCTTTTTTGCCCAAGACGGAGTACACCCGGGCGTAGGACCGGCCGGCGAAGTCCGCCGCTGTCGGTTCGGTCATCGCTGTCCTCCCCACCCCGCTCACGTGATGCTCCACTCGGCTGTCGGCGGTTTGCGAACAAGTGCGCCACACCGCCACCACCTGCTCACACTGCTGCTCGTCGGCATGGGAAGCTTACGGGTATGGCAAGTACCCACGGCGTCGCGATCTCGCTGTTCTCCGGCGCGGGCGGTCTCGACCTGGGCGCCGAACAGGCCGGCTTCGATGTCCGTGCGGCAGTCGAACGCGATCGTGACGCCGCGCTCACCATGGAGAAGAACTTCCCGAAGCTCGCCTCCCCTGTGATCCAGAAGGACATCCTCGACACCAGCACCACAGAGATCATGCAGGCGGCGGGACTCGCACGCGGACAGCGGCCGGATGTGTTGATCGGTGGACCGCCGTGCACCCCGTTCTCCAAAAGTGGGTTCTGGCTGGAGTGGAAGCGCTCGGGGCTCGACCCCGACGCGACGCTGCTCCAGGAGTACACGCGGGTGTTGCGGGAGTCGAAGCCTCGCGCGTTCGTGCTCGAGAACGTTTACGCCCTGACCTACAACAACAAGGCCAGCAGACCCGCGCTCGAACGGCTTCTTCGCGAGATCGACGAAGCCGGCTACGACCACCGCATGGAAGTACTCAACGCCGCCGACTACGGCGTACCGCAGGCGCGGCCACGCCTGTTCATCATCGGCGTACCTAAAGGCAAACCACTTCCGCCACACCCTCTCCCGACGCACGGTGGCCGGTGGGAGCGCCGCGCGAGCGGGAATGCCGCCACTGGTTACGTCACCGCCGGCGATGCCCTCGCCGGACTGATCAGCGACCCGGAACCCGAGGAGACTGTCGGAGGCCAGTACGGCGCTCTGCTCGCCGACATCCCGCCCGGCGGCAACTATCTGCATTACACGGCAGAGAAAGGCCATCCGGACCCTCGGTTCGAGTGGCGCAGCAGGTACTGGTCGTTCCTGCTCAAACTTTCACCCGATAAGCCCTCTCCCACCATCCAGGCCCAACCCGGACCGAATGTCGGGCCGTTCCACTGGGACAATCGTCGACTTCGTACCAGTGAGGTCAAGCGGTTGTTCACCTATCCGGACGAGTTCGAACTTGTCGGCAGCCGCGCGAGCGTGCAGGCACAGCTCGGCAACTCGGTACCGCCCCTACTGGCACGTCGCGTCCTCGAGTCGGTCCGCACACACATGCGCAGATAGCGCCGACACGCCGCGATGATTGTGGCGTAGGTAGGCGTGTGGTCGGTCTTGTAGGTGGGTGTGGTCGGTCTTTCGAGGGGCAGTTCACTCCGGTCGGTCCGCGCCGTGCTCGGAGGCGCTGTGGGTGGTTCAGGCTGTTGCAATACGGCGAATTTCGTCGAGGGTGAGGAGCCCCTTGCTTCGGCCGGCGCGCAGAGCAGCCTGGTATATCGGCCGGAACACATCGAGCATGGTGATGTACCGCGGGAGCTGGCGGGAGTGGGAGTTACCTCGGTCTCCGACTTCTTGGATGCGCTCAGCGACATCGGTCCATCGCTCGGTTCTGATCAGGAACTCCAGGTACCCGAGCATCGGACCCTCGATGGGATCGGCAAGATCGAACCCACTGAATCTCGTGCGATCGATGAATGCTTCCAGTCGATCGATATCGTCTTCGTCCAACTCGTTACAGCTGACTTTCAGGACGCGGAACATGTCGAGAATGTCCCAGACCAGGCGGTTCTGTGAAACATCCATCTCGTCTCGGAGGTCACCGAACACCGTGGGGTACTCGGCTGTCCAGCCGTTCTGCAGGATCTCCGCGTTCCGCTGGTACATCTCGATCACGTCGGGATCGGTCGCCGTCACCGCTAGAAGTAGCGCGTTCTGCGACAGCAGAAGCCGGTCCGTGGGGGACAGCGAGGTCGGCGCATCTCCTTCACGCCAGTGCGCTGCTCGTCCGAGTGCTTGATCGATGAGGCGCCGAACGAGTTCGCTTACACCGAGACCGGATGATGCTGCTGTGGTGTCGAGTTCCGTTCGCGTTTGAGCGTCGAGCCTGATCGTGATCGTTGGCATGGCACTTCCATTCGTAGTGTCGTAAGCGTCGTACAGTAGTACGAACACTGTAACACTCTGGTAGCTACGCCTCCCTTGTCATGCTTGACGTGTCTGCTTCCGTGCTGACGCCCTCGACCAGGCGGCTGCAGACGGCTTGAGTTCGGGTTCGATGCCGAGTTCGCGGCCGATGGCACGGAGGATTGACCTCCTCGTCCGGTGAGGATCGCAGTAGTTGGCTGCCATCTGTGCCCAGACAACCGATGCCGACGCGAGAAAAATCCAGGCGTCCCCAATGTCGTTCGCGCGTGCACCGATGCGAAGGATGCCGTCCACGGACTCTAGATATCGGTCTGCGACGAGGACCGAGGGATGCGTCAAGCTGCTGGCGACGCGGTAGTAGATGTAGGCGTCGACGCCGCCGACCTCCAGGTCGAGGCATCGCTGCTTGAAGGCACGGGCCTGGGCCTCAGAACTTGTCGTCAGCTTCGGCACAATCTGCCGACGGATAACATCGACCGACTCGCGGAACGTCCGACCTCGCGCATGGGGCAGATCTTTTGCCAACGCTTCGCGGCTTCTGGCGTCCTCGTTGATGAATGCCATTGCCGCATCGGGCAGTTGAGCAATCCACTGCCCGGTGATGGCCGACTCGTACATCGCTCTCACCAGGGGCATCACGGTAAGGCCGCTCGATCCGCCGCGCACGAGTGCAGCGACAGCGATTCCTAGCTCTGTGACATGAGAAGCGAGTGCCATGACGAGCGGTGCGGTCAACAGTCTGTTTGTGTCGCGGGGTGAGATGAATTCCCGGCCCGATCCGGCCAGAAAGTCCTGCCAACCCGCACAAAGCTGGTCGATGATCTCGAGCAGCCTATCGGCCGCGGGGGGTTCGTAGTCGTCAGCGGTCATGCTGGATTCCGCGCACCGATGATCGCTGAAAGTGTCGATAAAGAGTGCGTCTGCTGACGCCGAGGACTTCTGCGATATCACCGACGGTGCTGCCTGCGTGCCGCATTCGCGTGGCCTCCCGCTTCTTGGAGGGCGTGAGCGCCGGTGGGCGGCCTCCGACCTTGCCTCGCTCGCGAGCGGCGGCGAGGCCGGCGTGGGTTCGTTCGCGCAGAAGTTGTCGTTCGAAGGAAGCGAGGGCGCCGAATATGTGGAAAATCAGCTCACCGTTGGCGGTGGTGGTGTCGATCTGCTCCGTGACCGAGGCGAACAGCACTCCCCTGGCCCGCAGACTGGTGACGAGTTCGATCAGGTGCGGGAGGTTGCGGCCGAGTCGGTCGAGCCTCCAGACGCACAAGGTGTCGCCGGGTAGCAGTGTGGCGAGGAGTTCGGTCAGCGCCGGGCGTGCGGTTGTTGATCCGCTGGCGGTGTCCGTGAAGATGCGTTCGCAGCCGTAGGCGGTGAGTGCGTCGCTCTGGAGTGCGGGGGTCTGTTCGGTGGTCGAGACCCTGGCGTACCCGTATTTGTGTCCCACAGCGACGAACCCTGCCACAACCCACCGACATGTAAAGTTTTGACACGAATCGGTTGGCATACGTTTCTGGCACCCTGTTGCGGCTGGTAGTCCTCCACCGGCAGTCAGCCCCGTGGCCCGGTGCCACAATCGTTCGTTTATGTCACCTGAACCGACACGCGACATCCCAACCGGATCCTTGAGCTTCGGCGGATGCAGCAGAGCTAGCACAGCTAGCCTTGCTACTGAGCTGCAGGAGGTGGGTCGACGTTCATCCGATCCATGAGCTCGCGCAAGGCCTGATCAGTTAGAGAGGCGAGGGTGATCGAGCGGTCCCCGGTTCTATATCTGATTTGATCGACGCCACTCATCAGCCGACGCCTCGTGCTGGGCCGTATCCGAACATTGTGCTGCTCTGTCAGGCGTTCCGACTGCCAGTCGTGGACGATTGCAGCGTCAGATGCCCCTTCTGTCGTGTCCGCAGCCGGTGGTGGTGTGGCCGCCTTCTCCGACGCCACTACGGGGCGCGGACGTTCAGGCAGATTTTCCGCCGGATGCGCTCGCCTGATTGCTGGTTCCCTCTTCACATTCACACCGCTGCTCCCGTCTTTTCAAAGGTCAACTCTTGGAGCAGGTCCGAGTACGCGACACGTAGTGCCGTCGCCTTACCACCCGTGAAGAGGTGAATAGGCGTGCGGCTGCTATGCGCGTCCTGCCTTGCTGCCAGCTCGGGAATACCGGTTCGAGCCACCACGTCGCCGTAGGTATCGCGCAGTTCATTCTCGCGAAAAATATGCTCGCCGGTGCGCCGCTTGCGGGACAGCACGATCTTGTCTAGTTCCAGTCGAGGGTTGGGCCGTTTTTTCACATTCTGGATGGTCTCGCGAAGATTCTCGACACCATCCACACTGTCGATGGTTGGCTCTGTGACCGCGATGACCCCGTCGCAGGCGCACAAGACAGCGAACAGAATCTTCCCCAAAGACGGAGGGCAGTCGAAGAGCACGGCACTGTATGGAGAGAGGTCGACTCCCTCGAAGGCGACGTCAAGTCTGAAAATCAAGTCGTTGGCACCGTCAGACTCGATGTTGGCAAGTGTCTGGTGCGCCGGTATTAGGTCGACCTTGTCCCACTCAGTTGCCACGATTGCGTCCGCCGCTCGTCCCTCCGCCATGGCAGTCATGAGGTCGTAAGTGGTGCGCATTTCAGAGTCGACTGACACACCAAGGCCCTTGGTGGCGTTGCACTGGGGATCCATATCCACTACGAGGGTGTGTCGGCCCGCGTCTGCGAGCGCACTCGCCAGGCCGAGGGTGGTCGCTGTCTTACCTACTCCCCCCTTCTGATTACAGATGGCGATCTTTCTGGGCTGAGCACTCATCGTGGGACCAACCTTCCATTCATCTCGGGTGTACCGATGCCGCTGCGGCGTACCTGGGCACCTTTGGATTGTCGGCCGACATAGCTATGACGAATGCTCCCTAGGTGGTGCGACATTCTCAGCGGTGGTAGCGGCGGCTGGCGCTACGGCCGCTTCTACCAGCCTTGCTACGAAAGCTTTGCTAGCGCGTTTATCGCATGTAGCGAACCTTACTACACTTGCAACGCTAGTTAGCGTTGATACGCGGAACACCTTAGCTTGTGTTGCAAGCGTTGGTTGTCTAGCAACGATAGCTAACACACCTACGCTAGCTCTGCTAGCACGGACAGCTACCACACCTGAATGCACGGTAGTTGGTCAATTGACTTAACCATCAACATCAACAGGTACTGAGCGGCC